>NZ_JBFTQY010000081.1:0-29104 GCF_056399245.1 Rhizobium sp. 01N447_2 | reverse complement strand
GAGGGGAGCCGTTTCTTCATGGCAGAATCGAATCATGATTTGCCCCGGCTTGAGAATCCCCAGACTAGCAATCACTTCTCAAAGCGCGCGGTTATGCACACTTCTATGACCGCTCACCAAAACGCCGCCATGGATTTTGCCCCACGTACCCTGCGGGAAAGCGGGCTGATTTGGTGGCCATGCCGACATTCAGCATGTCTGACACAGGAGCAGGGTGCTGGAAGGGCCGAGAGTGTTCAGGCGCGTGCTGCAACCATCGAGGCGAGGGGTGCAACAGCATGATCTTCATCATTGATCCCCAGCCGATCGGCGAGAGAGTGCCAGAACGACAGGCCTAGATGTTTAGTCCCGGTATTTGATGGAGCGGATCGAGGTGAAGCGTTCGGGCTGTGAAGCCCATGCTTTGCATAAGAACTCGTAGGATGTGAGGCCCTTGATACCATCCGATCACCTACGGCCGACGTCACCGCCAAGCGAAGATTGATTCCGAGACACCTTCCGACCTCTATTTTGGGGACGATGGCCCGTCCTGGACGCCTTCGGCATTGCAGCGCGGTAATCGCCGCTCGGCCGACGTAGACGGGGCGACGAGCCAAGGCGCGCTAACCCGCATCTCTCACAGCGCCTGTGGCTTTGGTTGACGTTGGGCTGTTGGCGGCGGTCGGGGCCGGGCTTGCCGGCGAAGACGCGCGACCGTCGCCGCGATGTGGCGTTTTGTCTGGGCCGGTGATGTATCTTTTTTCGTTGGTGGGTGGGTTCAGGTCCGGCGGCATCATCGGGCCGCAGCGCATATTCGGGCGTGAGCCAGAGCAAACTCCTCGGCATAGGGGCAGGCGGAGGCCATCGCCACCTTGATGCGGCGGACTGACACGCGGACCTGCGCGCCGATCTTCAACAGCTTCAATCGGATCGTGCCGCAGGTGGCATCGGCAAGCCGGGTATGAGCGAGGYCGACGCGGCGTAGCGCCCCGATCAAGACATAGGCCAATGACGCAAACCAGAGCCGCAACTGATTGGCGCGCATGGTGTGGGCGCTGGTGCGGTCGGCATAGAGATCGAGCTGGCATTCTTTGATGCGGTTCGAGGAAGCTTGGGAAATAGCTGCCCTTGCGCAGCTTCGGAATGCGAAGCGCGACCGTTCCGGCGCGTGTCTCCCAATCCCGGTCGCGGTAGCCGCTGCGTTGAGCCAACCGCATCGCATTCTTCTCGCCGTAGCCAGCACCGGTCGCACTGCCGACCTCCAGCTCCATCAGCCCCCCCGTTCCCTTGCGTGTGGCCCGAAGGTATCTATTGTCGACGAATGCCGGGCGGTTGGGAGTATGTAATGTCGGCAGTGCCGTTCTCAAAGATTTCGACGCCGCTCAACGCGCTGTTCGCTACAATCGGTCTCCTGGTCGTTGCTACACTGACGACGCACGGCCTTACTGGACAGGAGAGGCTTGTCTTTGAGCTGCTACTTGCGGCAATTTGGCTGGCCTATCTCCTCCAATTGAGCGGCACATTGCTTTCACGGCGACACCGCTTGTCGGGCGGGATGCCGGCCCTCGTGATCGATTTGCTCGCGGTTCTGGTTCCGGCTGCTGCATTCTTGTTCGTCGGGTCCCCTGATCGAAACCTCTATTGCGCCATTTGGCTTCTCAAGCCGTTGCGCGACTCGACCTTCTTCAGGCTGCTGGCAAAGGTGATCGCGAATGAATCGCGCAATCTGCTTGGCGTGACATCAGTGTTCGGCATCGTTCTTTTTGGCGCTGCGTTGGCCGGTTATATCATCGAGCGAGATGTCCAGCCCGATAGGTTCGGCAGCATTCCGCAGGCGATGTGGTGGGCGGTCGTGACGCTGTCGACGACCGGCTACGGTGACGAGATCCCGCAGAGCTTTGCAGGTCGAGTACTGGCCGGATTGGTGATGATGAGCGGGATTGGTATTTTTGCACTTTGGGCCGGCATCCTCGCCACCGGCTTCTACGAAGAGGTTCGCCGCCAAGATTTCGTTCGCAACTGGCAATTGGTCGCTGCCGTACCCCTGTTCCAGAAGCTTGATTCCGCTGCGCTGATCGAGATCGTTCGGGCGCTGCGAMCGCGCATTGTCCCCGCAGGTGCCSTGATCTGCCGCAAGGGCGATGTTGGCGATCAGATGTTCTTCATTGTCGAGGGGCAGGTCACCGTGGCGACACCCGACCATCCAGTGGAACTCGGTGCCGGAAACTTCTTTGGCGAGATGGCGCTGATCAGTGGCGAACCKCGCTCAGCGACGGTCAGCGCAGCAACCGAGGTATCGCTGCTGTCGCTCTACGCCGTGGATTTCCAGATGTTGTCRAGCAGTAGTCCGGAGATCGCGGAGACCATCCGCAAGACGGCGCTGGAGCGGCGGGGCGGGCCGGCGAAGGAATAATCCAAGCCTGATGGCTGCGGCATTGCAGCAGCCGGTGGGGGGTCAACAGCCGCCGTACGCTCGTCATGACTGTCGGCATATGCTGAATTGCGGCAACGGAGCCCTATGCCTGCCGACGGAGTTGAGTTTATTATTGCGCTGCTCATTGGATGGTCGCTAAGTCATGCTGCCATAGCAGTGCGTCTTTGTGTCGGACGAGCTACTTCGGCCAGATAGAATTCGGACTCCAGGGAAATTCAATGACCGAACAACTTTCTCTTCCTCGCGATCGAATTTCCGTACTTTTGATGGAAGGGATCAGTCAGAGCGCGGTGGACTACTTCGCTTTATCCGGCTACGTCAACCTGACCCATTTGCCGAAGGCTCTGGATGACAAAGATCTCAAAAGTCATATAGCCGAGGCCCATATAGTCGGAATTCGTTCACGCACGCAGCTGACAGAGGAGATTTTCAGCTCCGCCAAGAAGTTGATGGCCGTCGGTTGTTTCTCAGTGGGGACAAATCAGGTCGACCTGGATGCGGCCCGTCGACGCGGGATCCCGGTATTCAACGCCCCTTATTCGAATACGCGCTCGGTCGCCGAGCTTGTGATCGGTGAGATCATAATGTTGACCAGGCGGATTTTCCCGCGTTCGGCTTCCGCTCATGACGGCGGATGGGACAAAACCGCCGAAGGTAGTCGTGAGGTGCGCGGGAAAACGCTGGGCATCGTGGGCTATGGCAATATCGGTTCGCAGCTAAGCGTTCTTGCCGAAAGCATGGGTATGAACGTTCGCTATTTTGATCCTTCGGACAAGCTTCGCCACGGCAATTCAGAATCGATGGCAACGCTTGGCGAGCTCCTCGAAATCTCGGATTTTGTAACGATGCATGTTCCAGAGACCAGCTCGACGCAAAACATGATAACTGAAGCTGAACTGCGCAGGATGAAAAAGGGAGCCATCTTCATCAATAATGCCCGCGGAACGGTGGTGGATCTTGAAGCGCTCGCGACGGTTTTGAAAGAAGGACATCTCGCAGGCGCGGCTGTGGATGTCTTTCCAAAGGAGCCAGCATCAAACAAAGAGCGTTTTGAAACACCGTTGCAAGGTTTGGATAATGTCATTCTGACCCCGCATATAGGAGGGTCGACTGAAGAAGCCCAAGAGCGTATTGGAAGAGAAGTCTCGAGGAAGCTTGTCGAATATTCAGACATCGGCTCGACGCTAGGTGCTGTCAACTTTCCCCAGGTTCAACTGCCGCCGCGTCCAAACGGCACGCGTTTCATC
Source organism: Rhizobium sp. 01N447_2 (assembly GCF_056399245.1). Classification (NCBI taxonomy): domain Bacteria; kingdom Pseudomonadati; phylum Pseudomonadota; class Alphaproteobacteria; order Hyphomicrobiales; family Rhizobiaceae; genus Rhizobium; species Rhizobium sp. 01N447_2. The sequence goes on along the minus strand of NZ_JBFTQY010000081.1, from coordinate 25,444 downwards.
CATGTTCATGAAAATCGCCCCGGCATTCTCAACAATCTGAATACGGTTTTTTCGTCTCGTGGACTTAATATTGTGGGCGAGTTCCTGCAGACGCACGGCGAAACCGGTTACGTGGTTATTGAAGTCGAAGGCGTTGGCCAAACTGCAAATGATATACTTGATGCACTTCGCCGGATTCAAGGAACGATACGGGCTCGATTGGTTTACTGACGCCGGTGAGAATGCCTTTTCCAGGTAGCTCTCCAGGCTCAGGAATCATTGTGACCTGCCATCAAGGGTCACGTCCTTGTGGTCGTCAATCATATCGACGACCAACGCCTCGTATGCATCCAGGTTGAGGGTCTCCAACCCTGCGGCCGCGATGTCGGCTCGCCGTCTCTTGCTCTGGCAATCCAGCGGATTGCAGTCGAAATCCCAACTGCGAACCAGGCGGCGGCCTGGCGCGCAGACATTGCGGTAGCCGACGCTTTCAATACGCGTAATTGAAGATCATCGCTCAATGCTCGTGCCATCATCAACCTCCTCGCTGTAGAGGTTGAATCAGCTTCGCCTCGCAGCGTCACCTCACAATCGATTCATCGATTACAGGATCTGCTCTAAATTAGAGAATCCTTCGCCGAGCGCATTGATGAAGTCGGTATCGAGGGCGACTGCAACTGGCCAGACTTGTCAATAAGACGAAGGCAAAGGGGCCAAAGTGATCTCAAATTGCACACAGCAGAGATAACTGGCTCTCCAGCCGCGTCTTCAAGTGACGATATTGTCGACCATTGCTGCCACGCCTGGCAAAAGCTCCAGGACCGTCCGTGGAAGATCATGTCCATTGGCCGGAGGCGATGGGCAAATGAGTTCAGATCAATGAGGGATCGTATATGCCGCAAAGGCGAATTTTATCAATCTCTTGGCAAAGCTGAAACGCGGGTTGTTGTTCACATCCGTTCAAGGCGAAAAGGCGAATGCATTATTTGATGCCAACTCGTTGCACACCAAAGCCCAGCAGTGCTCCTGAATGACTAAAGGCGCAGTCTGTGAAGACCACGCCTAGTCGAATTCCGTTTAGACTCTCCAAGTGCCATGGTAAGGCCATGGGCTCGCAACACCATTGTGCCACCACTCAGCGAGTAGCTATGTTATAGGGAAAAGAGACTCGCATTGCAAGGGGGAGCAAGTGTCCAGCATCACCAAGCGGCACGTGCCGACATCACAGCTACTGGGTGAATACCTGACATTCGTCCCCACCCCGCAGCAGGTGGATCACTTCAAGGCGGACATGCGCACCCTCAACCCCACCCTTTTACGCGACAGTATCCGCGAAGGGGTTCAGGTCCGGGCCCTACAGCAGATACCCATACCTGAGCAGAGGCTGGTGATCCACAGGATCTATACCCGCAAGGTGAAAGAATTTTCGTCGATCTACCCCTTCGTGTTCGCGGTGGAGAACGCCTTACGCTCGGTGCTTGCCGACTACTTAGAGGAACGCTTCGGGCGGATGGAATGGTGGACGCTGATCCGCAATGCCAGGCAGAACGGACAGACCTATACTGCCTTTCCCAACATTCTCGGTACGCCCGTCAATCCAGCCTTTGTGAAAGCTGTCTGGCGAGTCTTCGACAATATGGTCAGTCAGCAGCATATCAACAATGTTACCGGCAACAACAAAACCGACGAGTTCTACTATTGCCTTACCCTGGGTGACCTCTGGACGATTATGCAGGCGGATTGGCCTCTGATCCGCGACATGTTCGCTACGGACTCTATTCTCGGCTTCACTTTCACAAAAACCATGTTTAACGACACGATGCGGGTCATCAAGGAGACACGCAACGAGCTGTTTCACAGCAACCCGATTAAGGACCGCAAGAAGATCGTCGACGCCTGCGAGCGGATTCTGAACGGACTGCAGTTCCACCTCGGCGACTACGACCATGATCTTGGGGCCGCGCAATATGTGCGCGTGCCGGCGACTGTCGCCAGGGCACAGCGCCACGTCATTCCGGCGCGCTGACAGACGGGATGTGTACCCGTCTTAGGCCGAGGGCGCAGCTCGGGGCGGGTGGCTGCTTATGATTCAAGGTGAAGACAAACGACGCAAAGGGAATAATAAGCGATTAGATACAATGGTTTTTTTGGAAGAGCGCGGCACGTCGGTTCATATCCGTTCAAGGCGAGGTAATCCAACTTCGGTCGCATTAGGATCCCGGCCGAATTACACAGCCCCTCAATAGCGAGTACCTCATAGAATGAAGTTGCTGCGGTTATAGACGGGCACGAAACCTAATTTCGCTAAATTGGCGTTCGAGATGTTGGCCTTTTCAGCCGAAGGCACCTCGGTCTCGACCACAAAAGTCGAAACGCCACTGTCTGCGCCGTGTTCTAAACGAGCTTGTATCAAAGCCTTTTGCGCACCGCGGTTTCGAAAGCCCGGCACGGTCGTTCCCCCGCCGAGCCAGGCGGAGGATTCTGAAGCAAACATTGCTCCCGTTCCCACAGGCGTGTCTCCGTCTAACGCGTAAAAACACGACCATCCGTCTCGTCCGACGATCGCGGCCCATAAAGCGGTAAGGTTTTCCGGGAAACCGAACCCGGCACACATCATGGCGCCGAATACCTCGGCTTCATTTTGCCGAACCTTTCGCGTTTTCACGGTGCTCGGTGATAGAAGAGAAACCGCGTCCGCGGTACGTCGCAACTTAGCCCACCCAGGGCCATATGTCGTCAGCCCTTTCGACTGGATCCAATGTTTCACCTGGTCGGATGCAGCGTCCGCGTTGACCTGTAAAAACCTTTTTCCCGCCCTTTGTCTCATCCAGTCGTAGGCTTTGTCGAGATCTTCACTTTTGGTGAGGCCGAGGATGCGGTTGAGACCGATGGCAGGTGCGCTTGGAAGAGAAATCGTGCATCCACCATTCATGGAAACGCATTCGAATCGTTCCTCATCCGCCAATAAGCCGTGGGCGGCGTCATGCAGATCGATAAAAGCTTTGGCCTCAATGGCGTCCTCTCTTGTAGGACAGGAGTTATCAGAACAAGTATCCAAGGGAGGGCTCCTACGGCAGATTTTCGCCGAAAGCGGATAAAGGAATTATTGGATTCAAAAAAGAACAATCGGAGCGCCGCCGTCCTGTGACGAGGATTACTTCAGCATTTGGTGATCGCAGCGAACCATACGGTTACGTCCGATCCATCATCTCCGGGCAACACGAGGTGGGACCGTCGCCCCACAGGTATTGAAAATTGGCTAAGGCAGTGTAACGTCGAGCTTTTGTGGTTTGTGAGAGCAAAGTGTCACACGATGGCGGTTCCCAGGCCTTGTCGAAGCAAAAGGCCTACCAGTTCGGCGATTTCCGCCTGTTACCTGAAGCTCAAGCCCTCCTGTACAAGGGGCAGTCCGTCGCGCTGGGTGGGCGAGGGTTCGATATACTGACCCTGCTCGTGGCGCGGGCTGGCGAGGTTGTGAGTAAAGCCGATCTATTCTCGCACGTATGGCCGGACTATATCGTCCACGACCATAACTTGAAGGTCAATGTGGGCAACCTTCGACGCTCGCTGGCCGAACTCGATCCCGCCCCGGAATACATCGCAACGATCGCTGGCCGTGGCTACAAGTTCGTCGTTGCGGTGGAGAACGACCGCCCAGCGGTAGCACGGCTAGTTGCTTCAATCACGAGTCATCATACCGCCCCACCGGAAGTGCGGCAGCTCCTCGGCCGCGATGACGCGATCCGGCAAATCTCCGAACAGCTTGATCACCCGGGTTATGTCACCATCGTCGGGCCAGGCGGAGCCGGGAAAACGTCACTTGCGGTCACCGTTGCTCAGCATTGCTGCAACGAAGGCAAAGCCATTGCCTTTGTCGATCTCTCTACGGTCACCGATCCCCGATTTGTGGTGCCCGCAATAGCTTCCGCTCTCGGCATCTCCCTTGGATTGGACGATCCGATCGCGGGCGTGATTGACCTCCTTCGAAGCAACAAACTGCTTCTCATCATCGACAATTGCGAGCACGTCATTGCAATGGCAGCGACGATGGTCGAGCGGATCTCAGCAGAGGTGCCGGGCGCCCGTATCCTCGTGACCAGCCGCGAGCCGCTTCGGACGAGACACGAGCAAATCCATTTTCTCTCCGGGCTCGCTTATCCGGACCAGACGGCTGAGCTCTCCACGACCGACGCGCTTCAGTTTCCTGCGATCCAGCTCTTCATCTCAACGGCCCACGGCGCTGGTGTTTCGGAACCAACGGACGAATACGTTCGCAGTGTCGTCTCAATCTGCACACGGCTGGACGGCTTGGCACTCGCTATCGAATTGGCCGCCGGCACGGCCAGTGTCCTTGCTCCCTCAGCGCTTGAAGGCCTGTTCAAGAATGGTTTTGACGCGATGGGTCGTGGAGCACGGGATGCGCCATTGCGCCACCAGTCGCTGGAGGCTACGCTGGACTGGAGCTATCGGCTTCTTCCCGACCGCGAGGCTATCTTGCTCGCCTTGCTTTCGGTGTTTTCGGGGCGTTTCAACGCCGACGACGCAGAAGCCATGTATTCCGCTGGTTCCCTCGTGCCGATGGCAGGACGTGATGCCCTTTCGCAGCTGGTGGCAAAATCACTGCTCTCCGCGCAATACGACGGCGGGACTGTGCATTACAGGATGGCCGAGAGCACCGGCACCTATGCTGCACGGCGTCTCTTTGGTTCACGCTACAGAGAGGAAGCCAGGCGACAATTTGCCATCCGGATAAGGGACAAGCTGCAGATCGCCGAACGGGAATGGTCCTCACAGACGTCTCGCGAATGGTTAGGGAAATATAGGAGGCAGATCGACGATGTCCGTGCCGCGATCGCCTGGGCGTTCGATCCTGCAGGGGACGCTGCATTGGGTGTCGACCTGGTGGTCGCCGCATTGCCCCTGTGGCAAGAGCTTTCGGCGTTCAGGGAAATGCTGGAGGCCATCGATCTTGCAAGCTCAAACAGTGCGGCACTGGTAGGGCTCGCGCCTCTGGGACGAGCAAAGCTCTCCACGGCGCGGGCTTGGGCTATGACGCTGGCACGCCACATGCACCCGCAAACCGAGGACGCTTGGCGCGAAAGCATCTTTCATGCGAACGGGTCGCGCGACGCCGGGTTTCAAGTGCGCTCGGTGTGCGGACAGGCCGTCTTTCTTGCTTATTCCGGCCGGCCGCGCACGGCGTTACGCAGCATGAACGATTTTGCGGCATCAAAGAGTTTGGACTGGACGACAGCGCCCGACGGCAAGCGGCTGTTGGCGCATATCGAAATCTACGCAGGTGAGCTCAATTCGGCATCGGCCCATCTGGAGGCACTGATGAACGATTGGGGTCACTTGGAAGAAGGCCATGGACTCTCGCGATTCCAAGTCGACTTGCCGGCTGGCATACGCTTGTCTCAGGCATTTCTGTGCTGGTTACAGGGTGACTCTGATCGTGCCGCTGCTCTGGCCAGTCGTGCCATCGATCGTGCCGTCGACCTCGATCACATGATATCCCTCGGCAATGCGATCTCGTTGGCGGGCCTTCCGATCGCATTCGTGGACGGCAATCTCGAAACCGCTTCGCAGCTTCAGCGGCAGTTGGCTGACGTCAGCCGCCGTGAAAGCGTCGGCATTTATGAGGGGACAGCCACGTTTTTCGCCGGTGCTATCCAGTCGGCTCGAGGTGAAAGAGCAGGTTTCACTTTGATGCAAGATAGCATCACCGGGTTGCTGCGGGGCGGTTGGCGTGCTCGCGTTCCTTTCTACCGCAGCCTATTGGCGGAGGCCTATATTGCTGCGGGTGAGATGCAACTTGCAGAAAACAGCCTGCGCGCCGTGCTTAGCGAAATCGGGATTCGTGAGGAACGCTGGTGGCATCCTGATCTCTGGCGCGTTGCGGGAATGATTGAAGCCGGGAACGCCCGTCCAAACAAAGCGATGCGCTATTTCCAGAAGTCTTTGGATAGCGCCCTCGCCATGGGGGCTGGCGCCGCGATCAAACGGACCCAGCTTGCCATGGCTGCGGTGGATGTGCGCTGATGGCGCTTCAATCTCATGTTCGATGAGTGCCAACGCTCAATCTTTTCTTCGTGTGTCAACGCGCTCGCGAAGCGACGCATTTTCTCGCTCCAGTTGAGTAATTTTGTCGATTAGGTGCTGTGAAGCTGAGAGAAATTCGGCTTCGGTGTAGCGTGGCTCGATGTGCTGCGGACAGTTCCAGTCGAACGCCTCGAGCTTGAGCTTGAAAATGCGTTCGGCCTTGGCACCATAATCAGGGTCGGTGATGCTCGCCGTAAGCACCGGATCTGCGTCGAGCGCCAGCTTCTCGGCGCGAGCATAAATCTTCAGGCGCGTGCGTGCGGGATAGTCCATCAAGAACAGGCATGTCCGGTCGTTGTCCGCCAGATTGCCGGTGCTGATAAATTGGCGATTGCCGCGGTAATCGACGAAGGCAAGCGTGCGGTCGTCAAGCACCTTGAGAAAGCCTGGAGGTCCGCCGCGATGCTGGACGTAAGGCCAGCCCGTTTCCGAAACCGATGCCATGTAGAAGCTATCGCGCTGTGCGATGAACGCGGTTTCTCTCATTGAAAACCGGTCGAATTCGCGGTGACCTTTGAAGTCGGACCACAGACGATCCGCTCCCATTTCCGCTTGCGCCCTGCGAACTGAAGGAGTGATTGCGATATCCATAAAACCATAAGTCATATCGTGTCTCCCATTGTATTGTCGGTTCGCAGGGCATCAGGAATGCGAGGCTATATTGCCTCTTTCGCGGCCTGCTGCGCGCGGGCATAGCTCTCCGCCACAGCAGCATAGTTGGGAGCGACAAGTCCATAGAGCTTGCCGAGTTCTGCAGCTTCGGGACGTGCCCAGGTCCGATGAAGCTCGGACAGCAATGCGTTGGTCGATGTCGCCTTGACGCCGCCCTGCACGAAGCGGGCAAGGGAAATCCGAGAGGCCATTTCGCTCGGATCCCCCGACGCATCGAGGACCGCATAGACATCGTAGCCGGCGGCACGGGCGTCGAGCGACGGAAACATCACGCAGACGCTGGTCCAGACGCCCGCCATGATGAGAGTGTTGCGGCCGGTCGCGCGAACTTTTGCGACGAAATCGTCATTGTCCCATGCATTCACTTCGCCCTTACGCGGCACATAGACTGCATGCGGAGCCAGTTCGTGGATCTCTGGCATCAGCGGACCATTGGTCCCGGCAGGTTCCGAGGCCGTGGTGATGACAGGGATATTCAAGAGGGTGGCGAGCTTGGAGATCACCTCCACATTTCGGCGCAGATCGGACACGGAAATGTCCTTTACTGTCTGGAACAGTCCGGACTGGTGATCGAGCAGCAGGATGAGGGCGTCGGAGGGGTCGATGAGGGCTGCGCCGCCACCGGTCGGAAGTACGCTCGGCTTGGATTTGCTATTGTACATGGTTCTTATCCTTCTTTGGGGTTGAGTTATTTGGTCAGATTTCGGGCAAGGAAGTCGCGCATCACGGGGATCATCTCGTCCGCCTTGTCTTCGAGGGCGAAATGTCCAGTGTCGAAGAAATGAAGTTCGGCTTCGGGAACGTCGCGAAGGTAAGCGCGCGCGCCGTCGGGCAGGAAGATGGGATCATTCTTGCCCCACAGAATCAGCGTCGGAGGCCGAAGTTCGCGCAGATAAGTCTGAAAGGCGGGATAGAGCGCGACGTTGGTCCGATAGTCGTAGATGATGTCCAACTGGATTTCGACGCTGCCCGGACGGTCGAGGAAGAGCTGGTCGTACAGCCACGACGCGGGGTCGATCCGCGCCTCGTCCTTTGACCCAGTGAGATACTGGAAGCGTGTGCCGTCGAGCGACAGAAAAGGCCGCATCGCGTCGCGGTTCGCCGGGCCGTTGTCGGCCCAGTAAGCGCGCGTCGGTGCCCAAAAGTCCCCCATGCCCTCTTCATAGGCATTGCCGTTCTGGACGATCAGGGCGGTGACCTGATCGGGATGCGCGAGCGCCAAACGAAACCCGGTCGGCGCACCGTAATCCATGACATATAGCGCATACCGCTCGACACCCAGCTGTTCGAGAAGGTTGGCGACAACGGTTGAGAACGTGGCAAAGTCATATTCGAAGTCGCTCGACGAAGGCATTTCCGACAGACCGAACCCCGGAAGGTCTGGTGCAATCACATGATAGCGGTCAGCGAGCGCTGGAATGAGGTTGCGGTACATGTGCGAAGAGCTTGGAAAGCCGTGCAGCAACACCACCACAGGTGCGCCGCGCTCTCCCGCCTCGCGGTAGAATATGTTGACGCCGGCAATGCTGGTGGTTCGGTGGTAGGTGACGGGCCGGGTCATTATCCGGCTCTCGGGATAGTGCTTACGACTGCTGCTGCGATGAACGCTGCGACGTCCTGCGGGTGCGACATCATCACGGCGTGACTGCTATCGATTTCAGTGATCGCGGCTGCCGCGCGCTGAGCCATGCGGCGCTGCGCACTCGGAGGTACCATCCTGTCGGCGGAAGCGACGAGATAGAAGCTGGGTTTGGTCTTCCATGCGGCATGCGTGAGGGGCGCAATGACCGCCGCAAGGCCCCAGGGTAGCTGGGCGGCAGCCATGAACCGCGTGGTGGCGGGATCGACATCGGCAGCAAACGCTTCCGAAAAACGGGCCGGGTCCACAACGAGGTAACCATCCTGCGGAGGCAACAACGGCGCCTTCGCTTCGCCGGGCTCTTCCGGCGCTTCATTCAGCGCTGCGACGGACTCGCCGACATCCGGCACGAAAGCCGCGATGTAGGCCAGCGACTTGACCTTGGGATTGGCGCCGGCTTCCGTGATAACCGCTCCACCGTAGCTGTGGCCCACCAGGAGCACCGGATGGCGAGCCGATGCGATAAGACGCTCGGTGGTCGCAACGTCACCTTCAAGTGAGGTCGTCGGGTGTTGGGCGACAAGCACTTCGAACCCGCGGTCTACAAGTTCGCTATGGACTTGTTGCCATCCGGAGCCATCGACAAAAGCGCCGTGCACGAGGACGATCGAACGGGCTGGCTCCCCAGCCGCCTGGGTGCCCGAAAGAGGATTGGTCATGATCTTTTCCTTTGAGGGGGTTGGCCGCGGGGCCGTTAGCCCCGCGGAGCGGATGAGCTCTGGATTAGTTACAAACCTTGCGGTCGAGGAAGTCGCGGATCAACGGCGCCATCACGTCGAGCTTGTCTTCCAGGGCGAAATGGCCGCTGTCGAGAATATGCATCTCGGCGTTCGGGAGATCGCGAAGATAGGGGTGCGCGCCGGGTTCGGGGAAGATCTTGTCGTTCTTGCCCCAGACGATCAGTGTTGGCGGTTGGCGCTCGCGGAAGAAGGYCTGGAACTGAGGGTAAAGCGGCACATTGCTACCGTAGTCGCCCAGGAGATCCAGCTGGATATCCTTGTTGCCCGGGCGATCAAGCAATGCCTGATCGACGACCCAGTTGTCGGGGCTGATATGTGCAACATCACCCATACCGTCGGTATATTGGAACTTGGTGGTCTCGAGCGTGACCAGGCCGGCAAGTGCTTCCCGGCGTTCCGGCGTCTTTTCGGCCCAATAGGCCTTGATCGGATCCCAGAATGCGGCGAGACCTTCGGTATAGGCGTTGCCGTTCTGCACGATCAGCGATTCAACCCGCTCGGGATGTTTGAGCGCGAGCCGATATCCAATCGGTGCGCCGTAATCCATGACGTACATGCTGTAGCGATCGGCTCCGACCTTTTCGGTCAGCTTGTCGACGATGTTGGTCAGGTTCGCGAATGTGTAGTCGAACTTGGTGTGGTCGGGCGCGTCACTCTGGCCGTAGCCGGGATAGTCAGGCGCAATCACGCGGTAGCGGTCAGCGAGCAGGGGGATGAGGTTGCGGAACATGTGTGACGAGGTCGGAAATCCGTGCAGGAGCAGGAGGACCGGCGCGTCCTTCCGGCCGGCTTCGCGATAGAAGACCTTCACGCCGTCGATCGTCGTGTTTTTGTACTGAATTACGGGAACAGCGTTCGCGGCGATGACCGCGTTATTCGGCACGCAGCGGGCTTCGGCCGCAACGGGAGAGATGGCAATAAGAAGTGCGACAGTGGTGAGAAGATGTTTTTTCATGATGCTTTCCTTTTTCAAAATTGGGTGCCGATCCACATCAGCGCCTCTGGAAAAAGGACTAGCATCGCCGGTCTTCGGACCTGGGATAAATAAGGGTAAAAAGTTGGACAGTCGGCCGTGGTTAAAGGCGCAATGAGCAGCATGAACTACTCGCTCCAAACGAAAGCCGGTCCTTTAGAGCAGTGGAGGCTTTGCCCGCTTGCCCGGCTCTTTTAGCGACCGCAAACTATGTTGATTATAGAGGACATTTCCGTGGCGAATCAGCAAGATAGGTTCTTGGGTTTGCTGGTTCTGGGTTCGATTCCGTTCAAGGCGAGCAGCCTGCAGGATATTTCCGCTGGCAATTATTCGGTGAGCACCGGGGGGGGCGGATCTCGGTCGGCGAGGAAACTTCCCCGACCTTGTCTGCCGGCCGGAGCCACCATCTTCCTTGACGACATAATCAAATCCTGCCTCTGGAGCGGGACGCCAGGGCTGCAGCGAAGACCTGGCCCTGCCTTTGTCGCGGGCGTCGCGCGAAAGTGGACGAGGACTGTTGCGGGATCTGTAAGGAGTGCCTCTCGCCGCTCGACGGATCGTATCGGCTTCCGGCGGTCAAGCGCGTTGAGTGATCGACACATAGACCGCCGTCTCCATGCCTCACCGCGCGCGCATTAGGACGAGATCTTAATGCGCTGAAATAACTAAATATATCCATAGTCATATGCTCTTTATGGTTGCGTGTCGCCGTTGTGGTCTTCACAAGACGCAAAATATGGCCAATTCCATGTAAATACGACTCATCTAATGCAAGCCTTGGTACACTTTGGAGTCGGGAGGCGGAATGTTCGAAAGATATTTTGATTGGGTGGAATCACAACCGACGGGTAGGCCGTCGACGCCGACGAAAGTCCGCCGATTCTCACCCGCCATCGTTCGTTGCCATCATATCGTCTTTGGAGCCATCGCCGCTTCGTTGGTGATTTTACCGGGCGCTGCATTCGGTCAGGCGTGCCCTACCCCTCGAACGTCGATAATGTGAGTTGTACGGTCGCGCCCGGCACTGTCACGAATGTCGCTCCGGCAGGCGCCGCAGGTTACCGCGCGATCAATGGAGGACAGATCACCGCGGACGGGGTGACGGAAAACCTCGGCGCCGCAACCACCACAGGCGCGATTGCGGAGTCGGGCGGCACGATCGGGTTCAACGGCAATACGTTGACGACGACCGCAACTGCAGCTGGAGAGATCGGGCTGCGGGCGACCGGTATCGGAAGCGCGATCAACGGGACCGGCTCGACGGTCGCGATGGGACCACCCAATGGCACCACGATCGCCAGCAACATGCGGGGTGCGATCGCCGACAACGGCGAGCATCGTGCTGTTCAATTCGACGATTCGTATGCTGGGCGGGACCACCGGTCTTAACAATTACGGCGTGGTGGCGACCGGGCGTGGAAGCACCGTCAGGTTCCGCGGCGGAACGATAGAAACGCGATCAAGGGCCTCATACGGCGTGTTTGCGGAAGTCGGAGGCATCGCCACACTTTCGGTAGCGGCGCCCAAGTGTCGACGACCGGCGTCGGAACAGCCGCGATCCCTGGCAGTCACGCACTATTTGCGACAGGATCCGGAAGTCAGATCAACGCGACACAGAGGCCCGCAACACCAAGGCACGCGGCGTGAATCGCCTCTGCCCATTTCCTAGTCAAGGGGTACTGGTCCTTCTCGGTGCCTCTGAGTTCATTGAGTCCGACTCCGTGATTGCGCAGGCCGGTGGCGCTCAGATCGGCGAGGACGAGTTCCCGTTTCGGGGCCAGCGTGCAGCGAGCCTGGTGGACGAGCTCGGCCTTGTCGAATTTTTTCAGGCCCGCGGCGACGGGGACATCGTGGAACACCGTCTGACGCCAGAGGCATCTTCAATCAGACTGACGCCTGCATTTCCTGCCACGCCCGGATTGAAGGCGGCGGCACCCTACATTGGCGTGATTTCAGTCAGCGCCGACGGTCTCGCGCAGAAACCAAATGCGCTTTTCAGCGGCTTCGATATAGCCTTCGATAAGGCTCGCCGTTGCGACATCGTCTATGTCGTCGCACAACTTGAGCGCTTGACGCATTGAAGTCGTGACGAGCTTTGTATCGCGGATGAGCTCTTCGAGCATCAGGCGCGGCGCTAGGTGTTCCTTATCATTGTCGGCGATCGTCCGCAGACTCATTACCTGCCCCAGAGAACGTATTGTCGTGCCTCCGAGCGCGCGGACACGTTCAGCGAGTGGATCGATGATTTTAAATATGCCGTCAGCTTGCTGGTCGAGCATCAAGTGATAATCACGAAAATGCGGTCCCTTCACGTGCCAGTGAAAGTTTTTGGTCTTCAGGTAGAGGGCGAAACTATCAGCCAAGATCTGATTGATCTTTTCCGATAGTGCCTGCACGGTGTTGTGTGTGGTGCGTTCGCTCGGCGCTGCGGCCATCAGAGCGCTTTGATTTTCCGCTATGGACATTTTCTGTTCCTTCAAATTTTTCCAGTTGTTGATCGGTGGAGTGGCCAGCCAATAATCGGCACCTTTCAGTCGCCGAGGCATCTCACCCGACGGCGCCAAAACTGGAGCATGATCCTTGGTTGCCCCATAATATGACTCGGGTGGCATTCGATAAGAACCGGGTACGGGATATCCAATCTTCCTCACACAAATCCAGTATGCTCGCCGAAGGGAACGGCCTCGTCTAAATTTCCCGTTCCTATACGCACACTCTCTCCCGACAGGCACTCGTCGTCAGTATCTCGCTTCTGGTGATGAATGTGCGCAGCCGGATCATTCGTGTGTTGCGTTGAGGGGCGATCCGTTTCGCAAGAATCGGATTCGTGGCTTCCCACTCCCCGCCTGGTTGCGCGCCCCTTCTTCGATTGCTCGAAACCCGATGTAATCTTGGCCTGTCGCCTCGCGACCAAGGCTCTGTCAGCTTCGGAGTCTATCGATGTGCTGTGATTGACGTGGACGGGCGACGAGGGAGATATTGGTGATGTCGCATCGACTTTGTAGACCATGAAGAATTTCCTCCAAAATGCTTGATCCTAGTGGCGCCACGAAGAGTACTGGTCGGGCATGCTTTGCTTAACCCACGCCTAAACCAAAAGAGCGCCAACTGTGATCGTTCGATAAGTCGAAACCGGTGCGGCGGAGAACATAGTCAGCTCCTCCAATAGGGGAGAGCGACAAGTGAGTACCGAGGACAGCGAAGCTTCGTTGCCTGCACTAGTTCGGCTCCGCGGATCGGCTTGTGGAAGCTGTCTGAGCAAAAACACGCCGGCGAGTTTTCTACACTCGCGAGGCACTGGGAGCAGCGGCTGCTACAGATTGCGTAACCGATGCCCATTTGCCATGCGCCGAGATCGATCGCTCTGGTGTGTTGAATAGCGAAGTGATGAGGAGAACAGCAACGCCAAGGAAACCACAGTACCGTCCGTCTATGTCGGTGAAACCGAACATGAAGACCCCGGAATACAACTCCGACGATCCGGTCGACCCAAAGGTGAGCCGAAAAGGATATTATCTCCATGCGGCCGGTGGAGGCTCAGTCGATCCTTCGTGAATCCAAAAGGTTTTTGACGTCTTTCCTATGCCGCGCTGCGCTTCGGCAGCTTCCAACCTGGACGGATGAAATGGCAAGTATAGCCGTTCGGTATCCGCTCCAGGTAATCCTGGTGTTCCGGCTCGGCTTCCCAGAAATCGCTGGCCGCAGTGACTTCCGTGACGACCTTGCCCGACCAGAGACCCGAGGCATCGACGTCGGCAATCGTGTCTTCCGCGACACGCTTCTGCTCGTCGGTGGTGTAGAAGATTGCCGAGCGATAGCTGGCGCCGCGGTCGTTGCCCTGGCGGTTTAGAGTCGACGGGTCGTGGATCTGGAAGAAGAATTCCAGCAGCTCGCGATAGCTGGTCTTGGCCGGATCGAAGATGATCTCGATCGCTTCGGCATGATTGCCGTGGTTGCGATAGGTCGCATTCCGCACTTCGCCGCCGGTATAGCCGACGCGGGTCGAGACGGTGCCGGGGAAGCGGCGGATAAGGTCCTGCATGCCCCAGAAGCAACCGCCCGCCAGTACTGCACGTTCCGTTGTCATATCAGATGTCCTCCACCTGGTTAATGTAGTCTCCATAGCCTTCCGCTTCCATCTTGTCCTTGGGGACGAAGCGAAGCGAGGCCGAATTAATGCAATAGCGCAAGCCGCCGCGATCGGCAGGGCCGTCGGGGAAGACGTGGCCGAGATGGCTGTCGCCATGCTTCGAGCGCACTTCGACGCGCACCATGCCATGCGTCCTGTCGGTCAGCTCGGCAACATTGGCAAGCTCGATCGGCTTGGTGAAGCTCGGCCAGCCGCAATGGGAATCATACTTGTCGGCAGAGGCGAAAAGAGGCTCGCCGGAAACGATGTCGACATAGATGCCCGGCACCTTGTTGTTAAGATATTCCCCCGTTCCGGGGCGTTCAGTGCCGGACTGCTGTGTCACGCGGTGCTGCTCCGGCGTGAGGCGAGATAGCGCGTCGGGATCCTTGGTATAAACTCTCATCTGCTGTTCTCCGTTCGTGCCTAAGAGATAGGAGACGAGAGGCTGCCAGTCCAATCACCGGTGGGAATTGAATCGATGCGAGACCGTAAATCGATACGGTTTCTCGATCGGCCCGCGGCCGAATGCAGAGGTTAGTCCCGCAACGTGGGGAGGCCTTCCGGCGATCGTTTCCGAAATCCGCCTGCGGTAAGAGCACGGTCGCGACTGGGCTTAGGCTGGATATCCCGCGATCTCATTCTCGCAGTGGCAGCGAAAATTTGGCGTGCGCGTACTGAAAACAATCAGGCCGACGGCCCCGCCGACTGAGTCGGTGGGGCCGTCCTTGTGACTGGAGACGAACAGGAAGGAGCTCAGATCGAGCCAGCCGGAGTGACGAGAGGGAAGTCCTTGTCGGGATCGAAGACGTTGTTGAAGAAGTTTGTCAGGGAGTACACGGCTACCAATGCGACGATCTCGATGATGTTCGCCTCGGTGTAGCCAGCATCGCGGACAGCTTTCAGGTCGCCGTCACCGATCTGACCACGGGTTTCGATGACTTTTTGCGCAAACTGGACAGCGGCGTCCCGCTTCGGATCGGTAGCATGACCCTTCCGGGCGAGAACGATCTCATCAGCCGGCAACTTGGCCATATGTTCGGCGGTGAAGCTGTGAACCGTCAGACAGTAGTTGCAACCATTCACTTCCGAAACGGCAAGCCCGATGCTGTCGCGCGTCTTCACATCAAGCGCCTTGCTCAAGGAGCCGAGCAATGTGGCCCATGCATTGAACGCAATGGGGCTCTGCGCGAAGGCGGCCATCATATTCGGGGTGAACCCGATGTTCTTGGTGAAGGCATCGAGCGTTGGTTTCGATTCGGCCGGTACCTGTTCTGGTTTCAAAACGGTAGTTCTGGTCATGACAGTCTCCTTAAGGTGTTGAGTTCATTGAGGGTTATGCAAAGTCAAGGACGTCGGCCACCGGCATGCGCGGCTTCTGCGGCCAGTTACCGTTTCGCTCCGGTCCAACGGTCAGCAGCATCACTGGGATTTCGTCTTCGGCCAGGTTGAACACGCTGTGCACCGCGTCTGCGTTGAAACCGATCATCGGTGTCGAACCGAGGCCGAGGGAATGCGCCGCATAAATGATCGCCGCGGTGCCGAAGGTCGCAGAGCGCATAGCCTCGTCACGCTGGCGCTGCGGCTGGTCGTCATAAAGACCGCGTGCTGGGCGTTCCCACTCCGGCACCACATGTGCCGGCATGATGCCCGCTTCCACGACGGGGGCCAGGCGTGCGGGGAGGGTGCTGGCATCGGCTAGCTGACCGATGATGATGAAGGTCACCGCAGCGTCAGTGATCGCGGGCTGGTCCCAGGCGATCGGGCGGAGCTGAGCCTTGCCTTCAGGCGTCCGGACCGCGATGAAGCGCCAGTTCTGTAGGTGGAAGGACGTCGGGGCGGAGGTTCCAATGCGCACGAGGTCGCGGATCTGATCGTCGCTCAAGGTAGCGGCCGGATCGTAGTACTTGGTGGCTCTGCGGTTGAGGATGCCTTCGATGACAGGGTTCGTCGGGAAAGCGCTGGTGCTCTTGCGGATTTCCGCAGCGACGGTGGCAGCGGCTACGGGCTTGGTTGTTGAGATGTAGTTCATTGGATAGCTCCTTCATCAAGTGATTACGGAGCCCAGTTTACGGTGGGGAATGCAAACTTCGAGACTGGATATGCTCAATATGATGCGCGAAAGGATCAATATGAGATGCGCGGCATTACTGCGCCGCTCTAGTCGCTCTTGTGCGCCAACCGGCGCCATTCTCCCGGTGTCATCCCCATTCTTTCGGTAAACACACGCCGGAATGCGGAAACGGATTGATATCCGACCATCTCGGCCACAGCTTCAGTGCTTATCGCCGGCTTCTTAAGTTCATTAGCGGCCAAACTCATCCGGAGATCGGTCAGCAAGTCGAGGGCGGAACAACCTAGTTTGTCTTGAAAGTGCCGCATGAACGTGGCGCGTGACATGCCGCACAAATCCGCCAGATCAGGAAGTTTCCAGGGATGTACCGGATTTGCGAACATGGCGCCTATGGCTGGAGCCAGTCGCGGATGCCCGGTCAGGGCCAACAAGCCTTCCGGGGCTTTCTCGGATTCGCTCGCGGCCCGCATTACCAGCGTGAACAGGGCGGAAGAAAGGGCGTTGAGAACTGCCCTCCCTCCCGCTCGGTCGCCAGAAGCCTCCATTCGCATCAGCCCGACCAGACTGGCCAGTTGATTGCGAGCGGACCCGTTCTCCTCTTCGCGATTCAGAGCTCGCGCCACGAGATTCGCGGGCATGTAGTTGCGGATCAGTCGGTCATGGGGGGGTGCAATGAAAAACCGTCCACACAACAGATCCAATTGTTCGCCCTGGCCATCGTTCTCGCTCAAAGTCCATCCGGCAGAGCCCTGGCGCTCGCGCGTACCGATCGGCATTCGTCCGCTACCGTCATGCAGGACATGCGACGCCCCGTGAGGCACCAGCACGATATCGCCGCTCACCAGTTCCGTTGTCGCTTTCGTCTCCGGATCCTCGAAAACTGCACGGCCCTTGAGTATGACGTGATAGGGGATCTCGTTTGCGGCAGCCTCGCTCCAGGCAACGCGCCACGGTGCGCCGTAGGCACAGCGAACCTCGAGCCGGCCGGTAACCGTGATAATTTGCAGGAGATGGCTTAGCCAGTCGACTTCAGACATTGGACCTCAAAAACTAAAACGCTGAAGCATCATTTCGTAACTCCACGCTCGTTCTACCGGCTGAGAAGGGTACATCGTTTGTGGACCATATCGACGAGGTGAGAGCAATGACCAAGTGGGACGCCAGACGAATGGCCGAGTCGGATTTCCGGTGTCGATTCCTTGCGGTCTTTAACGGCCGGAGAAGCGAATGCGTCGTTTAGGTCCGCGGCTGTTCTACCATCCATCATGAAGAGACACCATGCCGACAAGATGGCTGCTAACCTATGAGCACTAGGCGCTGGAGCGGCCGTTCAATCCAACCCTTCTATTGACATCACGCGACGTACGGCGGGACGAAATATGATCCGGTCCATCAGCCGCGTCCAAACGCGCCAACGACCATTCATCCAAAACCCGATGCGCGCTCCCGAAAGCCAGAAAACGCGAAGATAGATGTCAGCAATGCTGTATCCAGATTGAACCGGCCCCTCCCATTGGTCTGAAAGGCATTCCTCGATCCGATCGAAATGTTCTTCGATCTTCCACCAGCCCCTAATGACTACCTCGCGATAAGTGTTGGGATCGAGGGCAAAGCGATCCGGGCGCCGTACCTATTTCGAATACCACCCCTGAAAGCTGAATGGATAGCCAGCTCAGCCATTCCGGGCATTGCGCCTGTTCAAACGGCACTGTGGTGCATGCCGAGGAAACTGAAAGAGGGGAAGGAGACGAGTATGATGCTGGTGATCGTCGATGGTTTTGTGGCCGCCGCCAAGGCAGAATGGATGATCGCCAGCGGCATGGCATGGCACGTCACAGCTAGAACCGTGGCTCAGCCGCAGGTGAATGGCGAGCAACCGCGGCGATCTTGTCGGGCAATAGACCAAAGTGTGCGACGTCTGATCCGAGCGCCGCAATGAATAGGGCTTCCGCACCGCTGAGATTATTGCGTAATTCTGTGATGACCTTGTCGGCGCTGAATTGAGATTCGAAGAACCAAGTGTCGGCCCGAAACTCGACCATGTTATTGCCGAGCCGCTGAAGTTCACGCTGGATGTCGTCGTAGTTGCACATATGTCCCCGATTGATATCGGACTGGAAYAGCACCAGGAAAGTTGTGGTCTCAACGCGTGACGAACTCACTTGAGGTCTCCTTTGATAAAGTGGTTTGTGGTGTGGTGATAAAGTGGTTTGTGGTGTGGCTGGCTGCCATGTCTCGCGGATAGCCCCGAACATTGCACTTTGCTCGGTTAAGAGAACCGCGCGCCACGTTGCGTATCTCCAGTCGGAAGCAGTGCTTGGGACCGGTCGTTCGTCCCGTCCCTATCGATTAGCGCGATCACTCAAGAGTATCCGCCCGGATTTTCCATGTTGAGCCATCCAAGGTAGTCTCGCTTGCCCACCGGCGCGCCCAGATGCCGGAGGATGTCGTGCACCGTCGCGATATGAAAATAGAAGTCAGGGATCACGAGATAAAATATGTATTCGGCGCCGCCGAACCAGCCGCGCACAATAGGCGGCGTGAGCTGGTATGTACGAGATTCCGCACCGATGAGCTGGTCAGGTGTTATCGACTGCAAGAACGATCGAGTGCTTTGCATGCGAGCCTTGAGGGCATCATAAGTCTGGTCGACGTCAGCTGGAACAGTGGGATCCTGACCAACAAGGAACGACACGTGTCGTTCCACTTTACTGGCGACGACGCTAAACTGCTCTCCGAAGCTTAGCATGTCGGGCGCGAGGCGCGCGCGTAACACTTCGCCAGGCTGGAGGCCCTTTTCTTCCTCAAACATCTTGCCGCGGTCGAGATAGGTATCCAGCACAGCAAACCCGTGCGCCATCCCGGGAACAATTGTCTCGAAGACACTGAAACTCATTGGCTCCTTCCTTCTGAAGTCGTCACCATCACCGTTGTCACCTATTTCCCCCAGGGAAACAGGTATGTCGCAGCGGTTCCAGCTGGCTCCTCTCGTCCGCTTGAAATACCCTTTTCGGCGGGTGCCGCGCGGCGTTCGGRCGCCAATTGTAGGGTTGGCTTTCAGGCAACGCCAATAACTGTTGGCAATGGTTTCCATTCCCGCCGGCCGGCGGCAACGCGGCTCTGTGAAACTCGGGGTCGGCAATCTGTTGGAATCGCCAGGCCGCGCCCAGCTCGTCGATCATCTCGGGGCGGCAATCTTCGCCGATTGGCACTGTTGAAAATTCGGTCGCCGCGACAATCTCTCTAGCGTCTTTTGCGACCAATGTCGCTCTGCTGGTGGAGAGGATCCCGACTTACGCCACTTATCCATCGTGGGCTTTGTCTCTCAAGCTGGCTAAAACCGTAATTTCGGACTCTTCTTCCTGTATCAACTCCGAGAGCTGACCGGGATTTCCTTCGCTCGTCGTCGCCTCCAGAAGACGAGACAACCGGTCTTTCGCAACGGCAATGCGCTGATTCAAGTCACCCGATTCGGTCTGCTGGTCGGTCATTTGGAATTCCCCTTCACCGAATGCGTGATCGCCGTTGGGTATTCCATTCTATCTCATGTCTTGCGGCACGATCGCCAAAAAGCAGCTTCAACTGACGCTCTTGCGATGCGCTCAGCTTATGGATCCGTGCGTAGACATCGATGCTCTCGCCCTCGACACGGGTCTCAGCAATTCTTTCCGTTTTGATTATCGACACCGAACTCACCTTTGCGTTTACAGCCAATCACTCAACTAAGAGGCATGTGTCGCGAAGGCGATCAGGCTCTAATAGTCAATCTCATCATTGCACCTAAGCAGGGCAGGCCGGCACCTTCGTACAAGAAGCGGACGACCTTCTCTCCCAGCTTTCGGGCGTCAGACAGACGCCGGTCGCGGCGCGCTTTTCCAAAGCAGCCGAAAGGTTCGGTCACTATCGGTTCGCGAAGGCAGCCTTGCGTGCGAATACGTGGTTCTCGACGGACGCAAAGAGGAGATTCAGCGACGCGGCGAACAGAACAAGATCCTTAAGCAGAAACTGGCCAATCGGTGCTGAAATCGCTGGAAAGCCTCCCGCCGTCGGCTCCGCAACACCAGGTGTGCTGAGGAAAAATGTCAGTGTGATGCAGAACGTCGCTGTCGACATCGCAGCACCCAGTGCTGAGAAGAGCGGCACGAAGGCGCCAAGGAGCAGTGCAGCGGCGGTCGACAGCTCGATCGTGCCAATCACGTAGCTTGCACCTTGTATTCCGAACGCCACGTTCATCCAACTCATGAAAGGGCTGTTTGCGATCAGTCCAGCATTGCCGTTGGCTTCGTAAGCCGTGAATTTCATGCAGCCGAACCAGACGAATATTACGATGAGTGCGATTCGGAGCAGGATAAGCGACATGCGTGAGCCGGTTGTTCTCTCGGCGATTGTGAAATCCTGTAGCATTTTTAGAGCCTTTGCATTGAAGGTCGCCGCCGGGACGGGCCCGAACCCGGATCGGTGGGAGGGTATGGCGCCTGGGGTTGCGACGGATGAACTCGATGAGGAAGACTACCAATCTGCGCGGCGCAGCGGAAATTCCCTCTCGTTATCTTATTGATGTCAGAAGGGCATCCGGTCGTGCGGTCTCGTCTTGCGGGAACCAGGGGAGAGGGCACTCTCGGCGTAGCCGGCCACTGAAAGTGGACCGGCATATGTCTCGACAAGCATCTCGACACCGAGTCCGCGCCTCAGTCCTCGACGGCTACCGAAGGAAAAATGTCAATCGTGGCGGGTCTCACCGCCCTTTGCGTCCGCATAATACTGAGGCGCCTCGCGGCGGTCGTACTTTCCGTAGTCGCGAACGATCCGCACTCTCCGGACCCGCGCCCTGTCATTGGGTGGCGAAGTGTCCTCGTACGCCTGCGCTGCGGCGACATCCTTCCACGATATGAGCAAAATCAGGTCTCCAGGCGAGAGCACGGCATCAAAGATGTCCCAGGACGTACCGTCGGCGGCCCACGGGTTCAGTCCGAGCCATTCGGCACAGTCGTAAGGGTTGCTGGTCTCCTTCCATTCCGAAGGGCGCGTCGCATTGATCAGCGTGACCGTCGTTCCCTCACCGGTTTCTGTCTCGTCGAACCGTTGCTCCTTGAGGGCATATCCCGCGGGAACCTGGTTGTCGGCAGTGATTTGCCCGACACGGAGGTGGTAGTCAGCAAGGATTTCGTCGCGGCCTTTCTGCTGGGCCTCATGATGGTCCCGATGAGTCCGCCAGCCCACGAGCGATTTCTCGTCCCGCCAGTTCGAAAGCGAAAGGATCCAGCCCTCCCGGGTAAGGCTCTTGTAGCGGACGTTATCGACGAAGCCCTCGACCTTCTCCAGCTCCGGGCGAAGCATCGTGGCATTGTCGAGGTAATCATGCCATCTGCCTTGATTGGGGAGGACCTCGAAAATCACTGAAAACATGATCTTATCTCACTTCTGGACTACCGTGAGGTAGTCGATTCTGAAATTGAAGCGCCTGGTCAGGAAGCTGACTTCTTGCCGCAAAAAGAGCTGTTGGGCGCCGAATAAGCGCTGTGCCGCCGAAGGATGAGATTCCCCGCAGCGAAAGGGAAATGACGTCACGCCATCGACTCGATAGCCGCGCGTTATAATGGACCGCGGACCAAGCCCAACACCGTGGCGAGCATCGATTGCTCAAGCGCCGTCTTGTACTCACTACGCTCAACATTCAACCGTCCTTGGCGTTTCACATGTACCTCGATGGCATCGATTCCATAGCCTTGGGTCATTAGACCGCCCAGACTTGCGGTCATAATATCCTCGCAGTGGAAATGTCGAATTACCGCACAAGGAGATGGACAATGAAAGCAATCGTCGTAACGGATGAGGCTGCCGGAATGGCGGGAATGAAGCTGGTCGAGCGGCCCGAGCCGCAGGCAGCCATAAATGATGTTGTCGTTCAAATTCATGCGTCGGGATTCGTCGGAACCGAGTTGGCATGGCCTTCGACCTGGACCGATCGGCATGACCGTGACCGGACGCCATCGATCCCTGGCCATGAGCTCGCTGGAGTCGTGACTGCCCTGGGGTATGGCACAACCGGGCTATCGATCGGACAACGGGTCTTCGGTCTCGCGGACTGGCATCGCGACGGCACCCTCGCTGAATATGTGGCAATGGAGGCACGTAACCTCGCGCCACTGCCAGGCGACGTTGACTTTACGGTAGGTGCCAGCCTGCCGATCTCCGGCCTGACCGCATGGCAAGGTCTGTTCCAGCACGGCCGCCTTCAGGCGGGGCAGAGCATCCTTGTGCACGGCGCCGCTGGTGCGGTCGGGTCGATGGTGACCCAGCTTGCACGTGAGGCCGGCGGCTACGTCATCGGAACCGGCCGCGCTGCAGACCGCCAGAAGGCGCTCGACTTCGGCGCGCAGGAATTTGTCGACCTCGACAATGATACCTTGGAAGACGTGGGCGGCGTTGATCTGGTGTTCGATGTGATCGGCGGCAACATCCAGAAGCGATCGGTGGCCTTGATTCGAGCAGGTGGCACACTGGTGACCGTCGTCGGACCTCCGGAAGCACGGCCCGCTGAAGGGGCGGCGATAGACTTTGTTGTCGAGGCCGACCGCACCCAATTGGTCGAGGTTGTCCAGCGTGTGCGGGATGGCAGACTGCGTACCAATATCGGCACCGTCGCGGCACTTGGTGACGCCGTCACGACCTTCAACTCACGCGAACGTCGCTCAGGCAAGACAATTATTCGCGTTCACCCTATGCAATAGATCTTCTGTTCAGCGCAGGCTAGCTCGCATCCCGTTGAACAGAACAGTCAACCGCTCCGTCAGCGACCAGCGCAGACGGTCGTCGACAGCGCTACGCGGTCATATTGGCCGCCGCAAGCGCGTCTCATGAGGCGATGTCCGCGGAGCGGTTTATTTCAGACGCTACGTCGATGGCATCGATTCCATAACCACTGGTCATTAGACCATCGGGACTCGCGGTCATATCGTGACCGGACACCATGGATCTCTGGCCACGAGCGAACCGGAGCACTCGGCCATGGCACAACCCCTCCATCGATCGGGGACGGCCAGATGCGACTTCTGACAATACACCACGAAACGACATTTCGTGGGGCAGCTTTTCGCGCTCGCCGGGGCCCGCCGGTGGCCATTGTCGTCGCGGCCATGTTCGGCATTGCTGCTCCCGCCTCGGCGGCGAGCAAGCTGCGTTTGATCGAACATTCGACCACGGACGCCGTTACCGATCTTGGCGCCAAGGGTGACAGCGCAGGCGATCTCCTGACCCTCTCCAATGAAATATTCGCCGACGACAATAAGACCAGAGTAGGCAGCGCCAATGGTTATTGCATCCGCACAGTCGTCGGCAAAGCTTGGGAATGCTTCTGGACAGTGACTTTGGCCAAGGGGCAGATCACGACCGAGGGTCCGTATCTGGATGCCGGCGATTCCGTCCTGGCGATCACCGGCGGCACTGGTGCTTATAGCATCGTGCGGGGTGAGATGGCGCTTCATAAGCGTGACGCCAAGGGCTCGGAACACGATTTCGTCTATACGCTGAAGTAGGTTGTCAGCCGATCCAGCGCTGCCCAGTCGCGATCCGACGGCCACGCCGCCGCTCGTGGCCGTCTGGCGATCGAGAACCGCATCGGCGATGGATCGACGCCGCGGCAGCGGCGAGAGGTAGCCTTTGCGATCTTCGGCGCAAAATACTAGGCCGCTGCGGGGGCGGGCTGCCCCAGGCATGCTCTTCGCGGAGATAGCGCCACAACCGCCGGCTCCGGTCTCTCCGGAGCAGGTCTCGTCCGACGCTTCGCCCGAATCTGGGAAGCTATCTCTCAATCGCAAAAATCCTATCAGATAAAGCGTATCCGCGCCGTGAAGGCGGCGGCTACGCTGAACGATTGTGATTTCGTTGTGGTCGCCAATCAGGTTCAACTCCGGCGTTCGCAGGGTAGCGATGGAGTGGATAGTGCGCGCCAAGCCATCTCGACAACTTCAGTCACCGTGATGCCGAAGGCTGCAAATACGTCTTCCGCCTTGCCCGAAGCGCCGAAGCTCTCCATGCCGACGAAATAACCAGCGTCTCCCAGATATCGCTCCCAGGAATCACGCACACCAGCTTCTATTGCGATTCGGATCGCTCCGTTGCCCAAGACCGCTTGGCGATATTCGTGAGGCTGGCGGTCGAACAGATATCGACAGGGCATGGAAACGACAGATGTCGGTACGCCCTCTTCCTGGAGGGTTTTTCTTGCCGCCACTGCCAGCTGAAGCTCCGATCCGGCCGCGAGTAAGACGACCTTCGGCTTATCTCCGTCTGCCTCCAACAAGGTATAGCCGCCAAGTAGCGACCTGTTTGGACCTCTTTGGTCGATGCGAAGGCGAGGGATTGCTTGTCGGGATAAGGCGATAAGCGACGGACCCTCCGAGCGCTCGATCATCGCTTCCCAGCATTCGGCGGTCTCGATTGCATCGCCGGGGCGAAAGACAGCTAGGTTCGGCATCGCGCGGAGGGCTGACAAATGTTCGACAGGCTGGTGAGTGGGACCGTCTTCGCCGAGACCGATCGAATCGTGGGTCATGACGAAGATCGTTCGAGTTTTCATCATCGCGGCAAGGCGGATAGCAGGCCTACAGTAATCCGAAAAAGTAAGAAATGTCCCGCCATAAGGCCGAAACCCACCGTGCAGGGCTATCCCATTCATGGTCGCGGCCATGCCATGTTCGCGCACGCCATAGTGAATGTATTTTGCCGAAAAATCGTGCGGGACGACTTCCTTCTGGACTTTTGTTTTCACGTTGTTCGAAGGGGTGAGGTCGGCCGAGCCTCCGATCATCTCGGGGATCGAAGCGGTCAGATGCTCGAGGACAATGCCGCTTGCCTTTCGCGTCGCAACATCTTCCTCCAACGCATGTAGTTCGACTTTCGCGCGAGAAATTGCGGATCTCCACTCAGACGGCAACACACCAGCCTGACGTCGCTCGAACTCCATCCGAACCGGAATAGGCGTATTGGGATCGTGTCCCATGGAGTGGTGTAGCTTCGGCGCTCGCCGTGCCTTCCGGACAGAGCCGGGAATGGATCAGCTTGCCGCTGGCAGGCTGATGAGCGGATCATCGCTCATAGTGGCGATTGTCTCAAGTGTCATGTAGCGGGATCGCTG
>NZ_JBFTQY010000080.1:0-28074 GCF_056399245.1 Rhizobium sp. 01N447_2 | reverse complement strand
GCATGAAGACCGGCGGCGGCTCCTTCCTCTATCACCTGGAAGACAATCTGGTGGCCGTCGGCTTCGTCGTCCATCTCAATTACAAGAACCCTTATCTCTATCCCTTCGAGGAATTCCAGCGCTTCAAGACCCATCCGGCGATCCGCACCACCTTCGAGGGCGGCAAGCGCCTGTCCTACGGGGCGCGTGCCATCACCGAGGGCGGCTATCAGTCGGTGCCGAAGCTTTCCTTCCCTGGCGGCGCACTGATCGGCTGTTCGGCCGGTCTGGTCAACGTGCCGCGCATCAAGGGCAGCCACAATGCAGTGCTGTCGGGCATGCTGGCGGCCGAGAAGATCGCTGCGGCGATCGAAGCTGGCCGCAGCCATGACGACGTGATCGAGATCGAGAATGAATGGCGCAAGGGCGATATCGGCCGCGACCTCAAGCGTGTTCGCAACGTCAAGCCGCTGTGGTCGAAGTTCGGCACGGCGCTTGGCGTAGCGCTCGGCGGCTTCGACATGTGGACCAACACGCTGTTCGGCTTTTCCGTCTTCGGCACGCTGAAGCATGGCAAGACCGATGCTGAGAGCCTGGCGCCGGCGTCGCAGCACAAGCCGATCGCCTATCCGAAGCCCGATGGCGTCTTGACCTTCGACCGGCTGTCCTCGGTGTTCCTGTCGAACACCAATCACGAGGAAGACCAGCCGGTGCATCTTCAGGTCAAGGACATGAACCTGCAGAAGTCGTCCGAGCATGACATCTATGCCGGCCCGTCGACGCGCTACTGTCCGGCCGGCGTCTATGAATGGGTGGAAAAGGATGGCAAGGACGTCTTCGTCATCAACGCCCAGAACTGCGTGCACTGCAAGACCTGCGACATCAAGGATCCCAACCAGAACATCAACTGGGTGCCGCCGCAGGGCGGCGAGGGGCCGGTTTATCCGAATATGTAGCAGCAGCCATTGCGGGCTGCTTTTGACTGAGAGAGTTTAAGGGGAGTATTGATGCAATTTCCGCTTCAAGGCATCCGGGTTGTGGAACTCGCGCGAATCTTGGCTGGCCCTTGGGCAGGTCAGACCCTTGCGGATTTGGGTGCGACGGTCGTCAAGGTGGAAAGCCCAGAGGGCGACGATACACGTCGCTGGGGGCCTCCTTTTATCGAAGATGGAAATGATGTCGCCGCGGCCTACTTCCATAGTTGCAACCGCGGAAAGCTTAGCATCACAGCCGACTTCAAGTCGGCGGAAGACGTCGAAAAAGTTCGTTCACTGATCGCGAACGCAGACGTCGTCATCGAGAACTTCAAAGTAGGTTCGTTGAAGAAATTCGGTCTTGATTACGAAAGCCTGAAGGCGATCAATCCGAAGCTGATCTACTGCTCGATTACTGGCTTTGGTCAAACCGGCCCATATGCCGAGCGCGCGGGGTACGATTTCATCGTTCAGGGCATGGCCGGCATCATGGACCTGACAGGTGAACCTAATCGGGAGCCGCAGAAAATCGGTGTCGCATTCGGCGATATCTTCACCGGGCTCTATTCGGTCATCGCTATCCAGGCCGCCTTGATCCTGCGCAACAGCACAGGCGAGGGACAGCATATCGATATGGCCCTCCTGGACAGCACGGTGGGAGTGTTGGCCAACCAGGCGATGAATTTCCTCGCATCGGGAAAGGCGCCGACGCGGCTCGGAAATGCCCATCCCAACATCGCGCCATACCAGGTATTCCCGGTATCCGACGGCAGTATCATTATCGCCTGCGGCAACGACAGCCAGTTCGCACGTACATGCGATATCCTCCGGCTATCCGCTGTAGCAGCCGACGACCGTTTCAAGACGAACGCGGACAGAGTGCGTCATCGAGCGGAACTGACCTCCGTGATGGAAGCGCAGACAAAGCTCTTCCAACGGACGGATCTGCTGGCCGATCTTGCGCGTGTCGGCGTTCCGGCCGGTCCAATCAACACCGTGGAGGACGTATTCGCAGATCCGCAAGTGGTGTATCGCAAGATGGCGGTGGAGAATGAAGGGATTCCGGGCATCCGGACGCCGATCATCTTCTCGGGGGCGCTGCTGACCTCGCATCACAAGTCGCCGAGGCTTGGCGAGCACAATGGTAAAGTTCGATCGGACTGGTCTTCGATGGACTGACTTTTGTGGCCTAGTTGGGTTATGCCCGGAGCGATTTTGAACGGCAGAGAGCCCGGAATCTGCCAATTTCTGCAGCATAGACTGGTTTAGGTGTGCATGCCCACCTCGGAGCGCATCCAAATCGCCAGGACAATACAGTTCTTGAAGTATGATCGTCAGGTTATCCTTCCGGGCTCGTGGGTGGCGCCTTCTTGATGAGATATTGGCAGATAAACCGATTGCTGCGCAGGCACGGCTCTTCCAATGGCCGGTCGCTGGCTTCTCCGAAAAGGAGGCCATGGTTTGGCTTAGGCAGGGTGTGCCGCTGACACCGGCTGCCACCGGATAACCATAACTGCGACCATCACACCCTCCGAACCTCTTTCCGCTTCGGCATTGGCCACGGAGTTGATGACGTCTACGACTATGGCGAGACGCCTGGTCTTACCCGATAGAAAAGGAGAACAATCGCATGAAAATTCTTGTGCCCATCAAACGGGTTGTCGACTACAACGTGAAGATCCGGGTGAAGCCGGACGGCACGGGTGTCGAGCTTGCCAATGTGAAGATGTCGATGAACCCGTTCGACGAGATCTCGGTGGAAGAAGCGCTGCGGCTGAAGGAAGCCGGCAAGGCCGAGGAAGTGGTGGTCGTTTCGATCGGTCCTGCCAAGGCCGAAGAGACGCTGCGCACCGCCCTTGCCATGGGCGCCGACCGGGCGATCCTGGTCGAGACCGACGATGCCGTGGAGCCGCTCACGGTTGCCAAGATCTTGAAGGCTGTCGCCGATGCCGAACAGCCGGGGCTGATCATCGTCGGCAAACAGGCGATCGATGACGATTCGAACCAGACCGGCCAGATGCTGGCAGCACTGCTTGGGCTCGCCCAGGCAACCTTCGCCTCGAAGATCGAGATCGGGGACGGCAAGGCTCAGGTAACCCGCGAAGTCGATGGCGGCCTGCAGACGATCGAGATCAAGCTGCCGGCGGTGATCACATCAGATCTGCGCTTGAACGAACCGCGCTATGCCTCGCTGCCAAACATCATGAAGGCGAAGAAGAAGCCGCTCGACAAGAAGACGCCTGATGATTTCGGTGTCTCGACCACACCGCGCCTCAAGGTGTTGAAGACGGAAGAGCCGTCGGGCCGCAAGGCCGGCGTCAAGGTCAAGTCGGTCGCCGAACTGATCGACAAGCTTAAAAACGAAGCCGGCGTGCTGTAATCAGCCTGGAACAGGAACCATCATCATGACCATTCTTCTTCTGGCTGACCACGACAATGCAAGCCTTTCCGACCAGACCGCCAAGACGCTGACGGCAGCCGCAAAGATTGGCGGCGACGTGCATGTGCTGGTTGCTGGCAAAGCTGCCAAGCCCGCTGCCGAACAAGTGGCAAAGCTTGCCGGCGTCTCCAAGGTGCTGCTGGCCGAAAGCGACGAACTCGCCAACAATCTGGCCGAACCGCTGGCCGACCTGATCGTCTCGCTGGCTGGAAGCTACGACACGATCATCTCGGCGGCCACCTCGGTCGGCAAGAACGTACTGCCGCGTGTGGCAGCCCTCCTCGACGTCGCCCAGGTCTCGGAGATCATCGAGGTGATCTCTGCTGACACCTTCAAGCGGCCGATCTATGCCGGCAATGCCATCCAGACGGTGCAGGCGACCGATGCCAAGAAGGTGATCACCGTGCGCACCGCCTCCTTCGCCTCCGCACCGGACGGTGGTTCGGCCGTGGTCGAGGCAATTCCGGCGGTTTCCGATCCGGGGCTTTCGACCTTCGTCAGGGACGCGCTGTCGGCCTCCGACCGTCCGGAGCTGACGTCTGCGAAGATCATCATTTCCGGCGGCCGGGCGCTGGGTTCTGCCGAGAAGTTCAGGGAGGTCATCCTGCCGCTCGCCGATAAGCTCGGTGCTGCCGTCGGCGCATCCAGAGCCGCCGTCGATGCCGGCTATGCGCCGAACGACTGGCAGGTCGGCCAGACCGGCAAGGTGGTTGCGCCGCAGCTCTATATTGCCTGCGGMATTTCAGGCGCCATCCAGCATCTGGCCGGCATGAAGGATTCGAAGGTGATCGTCGCCATCAACAAGGACGAGGAGGCGCCGATCTTCCAGGTCGCCGACTACGGACTGGTCGCCGATCTCTTCGACGCCCTGCCGGAATTGCTAAAGGCGCTCTGACTGGGAAACAGAACCGGTCCGCTTGCAGGCGTGACTGCTCGGCGTTCATTTGTGATCCCCCGCCCCCGCTCCTCCCTTGCAACCCGGCCCAGCCGGTCGGATCGGGGGCTGATCCGAAGCGCAAGTGTCGCGTTTCTAACTGGCTGACAGCGTCGCGCATCTAACCAGCTTTGACAAGGCTGGCTTTTCAGCAGCTAAATGATCGGTGGGTCGTCGGTTCGAATTAGTTCAAGGCCGGCATTTTACTCGTCGTAGCTCAGGAAAAGCAGAATGCTGAAGAAGAAAAAGACTGGCAGCGGTCGAGAAGGCACGCTCATCATCATCGGCGGCCACGAAGATCATGACGGTGAGCACCTGGTTCTCAAGGAGGTCGCAAGGCATGTCAAAGACGGAATTGGTGCTGGCAACCGTCGTGTAGCACGAGCCGGGCGGATACCTGGAAAAGCACCCGAGATCGTTCGGGGGCCCAGGTATTTCCCAGGTCGCAGAGCTCTATATCGAGGAACGGGACCAGGCGACGAGTGAAGAGAAGCTTGCCGGTCTTCGCGACGTCAGCGCCGTCGTCTTCTCTGGTGGCAACTGGCCCCGGATCACCAGTCTTGATTGGCGACACGCCCATTGACGAACATGTCCACTAGATCTTTGCGAATGGTGGCGTGCTTGCAGGCACCTCAGCCACCGACCGAGAAACAAGCACGTAGTCTAACTAAACGATTCAAATGCCGGGACTAAACATCTAGGTCGCGTTGACGGGGAACGGGCATGGGGACATATCGCGCGGGGGAATTGCTTACGTTTTGGACTGGGTTTGAGCTGTCCGTAAGGCAACGGCGTGCCTTTCATTGAATACCGTCGCGCCGCTGTTGCCTTGTAGCCCGAGGGTGCTGGGAGTATTGCGGGAAATTGAGTGGCAGCAGCTGACGGATAGGCTTTTGGGTGGATCCGGCGCTGACGACGCCTCGCACAAGCGTCTCAACCTTGCCGCTCTCGAATTGGACTCGATAAGGACGATCTAATGTGCCCCAGTACGACCTGCTCCCGAAGGCGTGTTGCCACTCACGCCCATCCCATTCCGGAGCCGGAAAGCTGTCTGCTAGGCCTCACAGATTACTTGAGGTCTTGGGTGCCGATCTCCGTCCCTAGAGTGTAGGATGCCGTTAAGATTGGTCCCAGCGATCCGCCATGGCCCGGATAACCTTTCCCGAATATGCTTGCGGCAACATTTCCGCACGCAAAAAGCCCTTCGATCAAAGACCCGTCCTGGCGCATGACTTCGCCGCGTGACGTCGTCTTCACCCCGCCTTTTGTGCCGTTGTTTCCAGGCAAGATTTCCACGGCGTAGATGGGTCCGACGCTAATCGTCCCCAAGCAGGGATTTGGGAGATGGCGGTCGTCGCCATAATAACGGCCGTGCATGTCGTCACCGCGGCCAAAATCGAGATCATGTCCGGTGAGGGCGTAACCATTAAAACGGCCGACCGTCGCGTTTAGTCCTTCGGCCGAAATGCATAGCTTATCGGCTAATTCTGAGATGGACCCGGCCCTGACCATCCAGTCTGGAACCGGCTCTCTCGGGGAAATAGACGCGACGGCATAACGGGTCTTGAAGGCATTATCGAAAATGAGCCAGGCGGGTCTGTTCGGATAGGAAAACGAACCGGGGTCGAAGGCGTTGAGGGACATGCCGAGATCATTGTATGAGCTCGCTTCGTTCGCGAAGCGCTCGCCTTTCCGGTTGACCATGATCGAGCCCGGTAGAGCCAATTCGCGGACCATGTTGCGCGTCAGCGGCTTTCCATCCAGCACGTCGTCAGGAATACGATATGCGGCGGTCCACCAACCTTCCGTCATATTTGCAACGGCTGCGCCGGCCTGAAGGGCAAAACTCAAGCCGTCGCCTTCATTACCCGGCGGCGTGGTCGGCGCACTGGAAAATCCAGACAGATAGGCAGAGACAAGTGCGGGATTCCATTCAAAGCCGCCCGTGGATAGAACGACACCAAGTCTGGCCGACGTTGAGCCCGCTATGGTCTGTACTCCGACACAACGCCCGTCTTTGAAGGACAGGCCTTTTGCGGCTTGATTGACATGAAATTGCACGCCGAGCTTGGCACATGCCTGCACGAGCCCTGCCACCAAGCCGGCACCTTGCGTGCGAACGTTACGCTGCTGCCGGTCTGCGATGATTTTTGCCGCAAGTCCCTTGCGACCTTCCGTCGATGTGACCGGCTGACGCAGGTGCGAATATCGGAGCATCGAAAATAGGTTCGCGTCCATCGCCGGCTCGAACGGTAGAGGCTCGACCGACCGGCCAGCTCGCGCGCCCGCCCAACCGGGATGATAGTCGGGACGATCAACGCTAAAGAAGCGCAGGTTGGAATGCCGCTCCAGGAAGCGCAACATTTCTGGACCGG
This sequence comes from Rhizobium sp. 01N447_2, assembly GCF_056399245.1. NCBI lineage: Bacteria > Pseudomonadati > Pseudomonadota > Alphaproteobacteria > Hyphomicrobiales > Rhizobiaceae > Rhizobium > Rhizobium sp. 01N447_2. The sequence goes on along the minus strand of NZ_JBFTQY010000080.1, from coordinate 21,372 downwards.
CTTTCAAGAACGCACGAAGGAGTTCGGGGTCGGTTTCGCCCAGTGTTAACCTACTGAGATAGGCCTCGCCGTCGCTCTCGTGATCAGCAAAACCGGATCTCTGCATTACATGGTTATTGGGGATCCATATCCCGCCGCCGGATATCGCTGTGGTTCCACCAAGCAAAGGCGACTTTTCAAAGAGGCCGACCGATAGGCCCCTTGAGGCCGCAGCGAGCGCCGTCAGCAATCCAGCGCCACCGCTTCCCAGAACGACGACATCATATGCATTTTGATCCATGTAGGGTTATCCCATCGATCTGCTCACCCGCCGGTCGTGGTTATTCACCAGATTGCGATGCGTCTCCGCAGTGAGTGAAATGATATTGTGGCGGACATGCGCTTCGATCTCGGCGGGCGACTTCTTGGCGATATAGGCCGAGATGATCCACTCATGCCCATGAAGGGTCGATTTCCCGCTGTCCTTTCCAAGCGTATGCAGGATGGTCGCTTCCGTCCGCGGTTGGATGAAGCGGTTGATCATCGCAATCCGCGATCTCAGTTGCGCGATCTGCTCAACGATCGTTTCGTTCGGGCACCGCCTGTTAATGACGGAATGGAAGTCCAGGTTGCCCTGGGTCCAGCCCGACAGGTCAAAGGAAGCAAGGTCCTGTTCCATGCGTTCATTGATTTTCTGAAGCTGTTTGATGTCGCCGGCCGTAATTCTCGGCGCGGCGGCACCGGTTACGTAGCCCTCAAGCACGGCCAGCAGTTCCATCTGTTCGGCCCAAAGATCGGGATCAGCCCCTGCCACGATCGCGCCGGAATTCTTGCTGAATATGACCAAGCTTTCTGCTTCCAACCGGCGGATTGCCTCTCGCACTGGTACCGGGCTGATAGATAGCTCTTTTGCGAGAGTATCGATCACAAGTCGCTGTTTAGGAGCATAGAGGCCGCGATCTATTCCAGCCTTGATGTAATCGTAGGCGAGTTGTTGTTTGCTTTTAGCTTCTGTGGCAGGCGCCACCACCTTTGCCATGCGTCACTCTCCAACGTAAACAATCAAATCGAAAATCAGATTTGATTTCCTTTCGGCGTAAAGACTCCGAGGGGCTTCCGCAAGAGCTAGTGTTTCCAGGCGAGCCGCCGCTCAAGGCTCATGCTCAGCTGAGACAGGACGAAGACAATCAGGATAAATATCAGCCCAACTGCGGTGAGGTACTCAAACTGTTTGTAAGTGATGGACGCCTGGGCATTGGCAACGTAGACGATATCTTTGACGCCAATGATCCCAACTATGGCGGAATCCTTTAAGATCACGATGAACTGGTTCAGAACAAGAGGAATTGCGGTGCGCAGCGCCTGCGGCCAAATAACGACCGAGTTGGTTTTCCAGTTGGTCAGTCCCATTGCTGCAGCCGCTTCCCATTGGCCCTCGTCAATGGTGAGCAATACAGAGCGATAGATCTCCGCGACATAAGCCGTGTTCAGCAACGTCAAGGAAATGATGGCGGCCGTGACCGGGTCCATCTTCCAGCCGGTCGCCCCCGCCAGGGCGAAGTAGACAAGCAAAACATAGACGTAGGGCGACAGCGAACGGAAGATCTGGATATAGAGAAACCCAATCGCGCGCGCGCTCGCGGATTTGCTCCTAAGAAGCGATACAATCAAGCCGCCGAACACCATCGAAAGCGCTAGCGAAACGATTGCAATCAAGAATGTGAAACGAAGCCCGTAAAGCATAGCGGGCAGGTGGTTGAGGACAGCGTACCAGCTATTCATAGGCTCAAGTCCCTTGACTTTCCTTGAGATGGGTTTCGATCATTTTAACGAGAAGCGACAGCACCAGCATCGTCGCGATCAGCAAGACCGCGACCGAGATGTAGGCCTCGAACGGCCTGTACTGGTTCAAGCTGATATCTTGAGCCGCATAGATAAGTTCCGGAACCGCGATCACCGCCGCGTAGGTCGACGCTTTGAAGCAGATCACGAAGACGTTCAAAAGGGGCGGGATCACGACCCGGACGACYTGCGGAAACAGAATGGTGCGATTGATCCGGTAATCAGAAAGACCAAGTGCCTTGCCAGCTTCGATCTGACCGACGTCGATCGAATTATAGCCGGTCCTGAAAATCTCAGAGGCAAATGCCGAGCTCATAATCGCGATGGCGATGATGATCGACTGCGGCCCAGTCAACGCCAAACCGAATTTTGTTGCAAGCCCGAAATAGACCCACAGAAGCAATAAATACATTGGCAGGCCACGAACGATCTGCACGTAAACGTATGAGATTGCTCGGGTAAGCTTTGAGCGGGACGCCGAACCCAGGTAGGAAATGAAACCGACAACGCAGCCGATCGCAAAGCCGGCAAAAGCGAAACAGAGATCATAGCCCAATCCCCAAAGGAAGCGCGGCCATTGCGCCAGGATGATCGAGAAATCGAGATTCATGACGTTCCCTTTTTCTATGCCCGCTTTCTTCTGCGACGAGTTTAATCGATACGCCCGAGCGGAAGTTTCGTCAACATCATATATGATTTCATATTGCAAGACAGATAGATTCGGGGCATAAATGTCGCCAAGGCGATCTCAAAAAGATCGAGAAAAACAAAAATAGGCGGATCGGTATGCGGTTTTCAGGAAAAGCGGTCATCGTCACAGGGGCTGCAAGCGGGCTTGGGCGCGCCATCGCAAAATCATTGGCGCAAGAGGGCGCGAAACTTGTTCTCGTCGATCGCGCAAAAGATCAGCTGGAAAATCTCGCCGTCGCTCTACGGAACGAAGGAGGTGAGGTGGTCGAGATCGTCGGTGATGTTTCCCACGAACAAACCTCAAAACAGGCCATTGCACTGGCGTTGTCTCGATTTAGGGCGCTCGACATCCTGATCAACAATGCTGGTATCAATCCCACTGGAACAATCTCGCAAACCGATCCTGCGACCTGGCGGCACGCTTTAGATGTCAATCTGAATTCGGCCTTTCTCTTTTGTCGAGAAGCCATCCCTCACATGGTGGAAGTGGGAAAGGGTGTGATCGTCAACACGGCCTCGATCGCGGGCCAGCGTGCTTCGACCGCCGAGGCCGTCTACGGGGTTTCCAAAGCTGGATTGATCATGCTCACCCGAACAATTGCCCGGGACTACGGAGCAAAAGGGATTCGTGCAAATGCGATCTGCCCCGGCGTTCTCGAGAGTGTCATGGCCGATCGATTGACACGAATGTCGGTCGACCAGGTCGCTGCACGTGATGAACGTTTCGCCCCGACGGTGCCTCTCGGTCGTCTCGGAACATATGAGGAAATCGCCAAAGCTACGCTCTTCTTGGCGAGTGAGGATGCCAGCTACGTGAATGGCGCGCAGCTGACAGTCGACGGCGGGCTAACCGCTTAGCACCAGCTGTACCCCACAGTCCGTGGGTTGCAGGCCATAAATTTCATTGTGAAAACAACAAGGGGAATGCTCATGAATACGAAGCAAGATAATGGAATGCAGGCAAACCGTCGTTCGCTCCTAACCGCAGGTCTGTTCGCCGGTGGCGCAGCGGCCGTTGCTCTTGGGGCGACAGCACCGGCGCGCGCGCAGGATACCAACAAGGAATCGGTTCTCGACAAAGCGATCCGCACCAAGAAGATCGTGGTGGCGGCGAGCCTCAAATATCCGCCCAACCTCTACATCAATGACAAGGGCGAGCCAGACGGCTACGAGATCGCCATCATTCGTCAAATGATCAAGGATGTCTCTCCCGACATCCAGGTCGAATTTGCCGACATGGATTTCGGTCAGATGTTCGCGGCCGTAGAGTCGGGCCGGGCCGATATGATGACTACCGGAACGATCTTACCTTCCCGTTCGTTGCGTGGTTGGTTCGCAGGTTGTGCAGTTACCTTCCAACCGGTCTACATCGTCGGGCGGGAGGCGGCAGATCTGACGTTTGACCAGATGAACACTTCAGGGTTTAAGTTCGCAGCCCTTCAGGGAAGCTCACAAGAAGCAAAGATCCGTGCGCTCTACCCTAAAGCAACCGTCTCTGTCTTTCCCGATCAGACAGGGGCTATCGGCGAGGTGATGTCCGGCCGCGCTAACGCGACCTTGCAATCGCTGTTTACCATCGTGAATACCAAGAAGCAGGGCGTTGACCTGGCGATCATCGGCAACGAGCCCGCCTATGTCGATCATAACACCTTCTTCATGCCGACAGGGGATACCAAGATGTACATGTTTGTGACCAACTGGTTGTTGTTCAATGCGGCAGGAGGCATCCTCAATTCCCTGTTCCGCGAGTATATCGGCAAGGATGCGATCGCTGCGGGATTGCCCTATCTTGCTGTCGGCCCGGGCGGAAGCCCGCTTCGCGTGGAAGCCTGATACTCTCATGGGGTGGCCTATCAGGCCACCCCGCTTCTTCAAGGAGCGGAAAAGTGGAAAACGCCGAAAACAGAAAAACCGTCATCTCATTGCGCAATGCGAGCAAATGGTTTCCCAGTCGCGATCTCCCCAATATCAGGGGACTGAACTCTGTGTCGCTCGATGTACTCGAGGGTGATGTTGTCGTTTTGCTTGGTCCAAGCGGCTCGGGTAAAAGCACCCTTTTGAGATGTCTCAATCTGCTTACTATTCCCGACGAAGGCCACTTGCGGGTCGGATCGGTGGAGTGGGACGCCGGCGCGTATCATGGTACGCGGTCGAAGGAACGCCGTCATAAGAGTGACTTTCAGCGGCTTCGCCGGGAAACCGGGATGGTTTTCCAGCACTTCAACCTTTTCCCGCATATGACCGTGCTGCAAAACGTCATGTGTGGCCTCATTCACACAAAGGGAAAATCCAAGGACGAAGCCAGCGAAATTGCTCGCCAGGAAATCGCCAAGGTCGGCTTGGCCGAGAGAGAGGGGCATTATCCTGGGCAACTGTCAGGGGGACAAAAGCAACGCGTTGCCATTGCGCGTGCAATTGCGACAAAACCATTGGCAATGCTCTTTGACGAACCGACCTCCGCCCTTGATCCCGAATTGCGAGGAAGTGTGCTGGCGGTAATGCAGGATCTTGCCAAAGAAGGAATGACCATGGTTGTCGTGACCCACGAGATGGGTTTTGCACGTGCAGTCGGCAACCACATCGTTTTTCTCGAAAAGGGTGAAATCATCGAGGAGGGGCTTTCGAACGATTTCCTCGACAATCCAAAGACCGGCCGTGCAAAACGATTTTTATCGGAGATTGCCTAAAGTGTGCACGGACAGGCGTGATGGGGTACTGTACGGACGCCGAATATCGGGGCCTTTTCTAGAAGGCGTCGAAAAAACGATCTGAGAACAACAGTCCGCAAGGCACCGACTGGTGGGTCTCTCGTGACTTCCGATAGTTCGAGAGCGAGGCGGACCAAGCTAGGACGAGTGTGTCGGTACCCCGCGCTAGGCTGATGTACATCCCCGCTCGATATACAATGCGCGCGTCCGCCGAGCCGTCCACCGCCGGTCCATTGCTCATGGGCAGCTGAAGTTCCGAGACTTGTTGCGAAAGATCTAGTGACGCCGCTCGGCCGTCTCGACCCTGCTTAGTCAGCGTGCATCGTTCAAACCAGGGGGAGCGGCGTTAGATGGTCCCGGAACCGCGATTTATTCCAGACATACTTCCGCGCCGTCCGCTCCATACCCTCGATTGCCTCGGGCGTGAGCGGGCGTTTGACCTTAGCCGGCACTCCGATCACCAGCGATCCGTCGGGGATGTCCATCCTCTCGGTCACCAGCGCTCCGGCCCCTATTAGGCAATTTCGGCCGATCCGGGCGCCGTTGAGGACGGTGGCTCCCATGCCGATCAGGCAGCCGTCGCCAATGGTGCAGCCGTGTAGCATGGCCTTGTGGCCAATTGTACAACCCGCTCCGATGGTCAGTGGAAAGCCGGGATCGACATGCAGAACGCAATGTTCCTGAATGTTGCTGTTTTCTCCTATGACGATGGGTTCGTTGTCGCCGCGCAGCACCGACCCCCACCAAACAGAGGCGCCGGCGCCAAGCGTCACTTGTCCGATGACCCGCGCATCAGGGGCGATCCAAACATCGCCGTCCGTTGGAATGCTAGGGGAGTAGTCCCCCAGCGCGTAAAGGTTTGACGACGCACTCATTCGAAAAAGGTCGCGTTGCGGCCGCCGACGACAACGTCGAACCTGAAGCCCTTTTCCACGTCGATCCCGGGCGTGTCATAAGGTTTGCCGATGTTTCGCTCGAACGCGTCTCCCATCAGGATTGCCATCGGATCAGTGACGTTGTTGGGTTCGTCCGGGAAGTACATCTGGGTGATCAGCCTGGCCGAACCGCCGCTGACCGACAGATGGATATGCTTGGGCCGCCAGCGCCCGATGTCAGGGCGTGCCAGATAAGCCCCGGGGATGATAGTCCAGAACCGGTAATTGCCGTCATCGTCGGTCACGACCCGGCCCATGCCTAGGAAGTGCTCATCGAGCTTCAGCCCCGAATGATCCTCGATATGTCGGTAACGGCCATAGTGATTGGCGTTCCAGATTTCCAACAGCGTGGCGCGTAGGGGCCGGCCGCTTTCGGTCCGCACGGTTCCCGTGACCTCGATTGGAACGCCGTCAGCGCGGGTAAGGTCGGGCGAAATTCGGGTCATGTCCCATTCGTTCTGGCGACTCAGCACTCGCGCGGGTACGCAAGGCACGAAGCTTTCGCGGGCGGCCGCGGGGATCAGGCGCAGGCGCTTGCGCGGGGTCCGCTGATCCGAGGTGTTGTCGGTCGGCCCGATGCCGATCTGCCGTCCCAGCTTTGTCATATGAGCATCCTCCTATTAGCTTACGAAATCATCGAAGAACGGGGTCTCATTCTCCCCGGCCATCACTATATCGAGACGATAGACCTCCGCCCCGTCCACCGTGCGCCCGTCCGGGCGGGCCATCAGCCGTGCGCGATCCACATCGTCCAGCTCCAACAGCAAGGGGTCTCCGTCGTTGCCGAGTTGGTCGGCAAAGAAGACCTGCGTAACGATCCTGCTTATGCCGTCCGAAAACAATGTCACCGTGATGTTCGGCGCCCGCCCGTCGGCGGCGCCGGGCAGGATTGTCCGGAAGGAGTACTCGCCGCTGGCACTGCGAAGCCTGCCGTATCCAAAGAACCAAGGGTCGATATCCGGGTGACCTGCCGTTCTTGGGGTGCGGTAGATCCCCTTGGCATTAGCCTGCCAGAACTCCATAACGACGCCGTTGGCCAGATCTCCGTGCCGGTCCACAACGCGGCCGCGGAGTATGATATGCTGCCCACTAGCCCCGCCGATGACGCCCGGATGGATCGAGGTCAGATCTTCGAGGCTCTCATCCTCGAAATAGATCGGAAAGTAGGGACCGCAGGTGTCCTCGTTGGTGGATTTCAGAGCATTTCCCCGATGCTGCTGTGTCATGAAATTCCTCCGTTGAACCTGTCGTGTTTTAGATATAAAACGTCGGCGCAAATGGCGAAAGACCGGGCCGAACCATGACCGAATCCCCCAATCATTCCGCATACTTCGTTCCTGGCCTCCACCGGGGGCTTCGGGTGCTCGAGATCCTTGGGGAGGCAGGCAAGCCGATGTCGCTCAGTGAAATCTCGCAAGCGATGGAGCTTCACCGGTCCTCGGTGTTTCGTCTGATCTATACCCTGCGGCAGATGGGCTTCCTCAAGGAGGCAGAGCAGGCTAACAGCTATACTCTGGGCGCACGAGTTTTGAACCTCGGCTTTGCCTATCTCAGTCAATTGCCGATTACGACAATCGCACGCCCGCACCTTGCAGCTTTGCGGGACAAGACCGGCGTCAGCTCCCATTTGAGTGTACTTGAGGGTCACGACGTTCTTTATCTCGGTAGCCACCAGGCACGCACGGGGTTCGTGTCGAACATGGTCACCGGTACGCGAACCGCCGCCTATGCATCGGCGATTGGCTGGTGTCTTCTTGTGGCGCTGAGCGATGCCGAGCTTGAGGAGTTCTGCGAGGGGCAGGTAATGACTGCGTATACGGAGCACACCCCAACCAACGCCGCAGCACTCAAAGCCCGTGTCGACGAGGTCCGCGCCCAAGGTTATATCGTCTCGCGCGGGTTCCGGGACCCTGGCGGATCTAGCGTTGCGGTTCCGGTGCGCGACAACAGCGGAAAGGTGGCCGCATGCATCAATATATCGGGGCCGGACAGCGGCTTCGACTTCGGCCGGCTCCATAGCTTCTACATCCCCGAAACCCGGGACACCGCACTGCAGATCTCGCGTGAAATGGGATATAGCGGGCCGGGCTGACATCAGCGTAGACCGAGGATCGCGCGGGCCTCGCCGGAGGTGGCGATGGTGCCGCCAAGGCTGTGGATGATGGAGACGCCCTTTTCCACCAATTGCGCGTTCGACCGGCAGTATTCACCCTTGTCAATATATGCCGTGTCCTCCATCCCGATCCGGCAGTGACCACCCAAGAGAAAGGCCTGTGCCAGCATCGGGAACGCCATCCGCCCAATCCCGAACGCTGCCCATTGCGTTCCGTCGGGCAACTGACTGACCAGATAGGCCATGGTTTCGGGGTTGGCCACGGCCCCGAAGCGAACGCCCAACACGATTTGCACCATGAGCGGTGTCTTGATAATGCCGCGGGCGATGAAATCCTTCGCCATGTGCAGATCGCCGGAATCGAATATCTCAATCTCAGGCTTGACGCCTGCCGCGTAAATCCGCTCTGCCATGATCTCCAGGTTGTGCGGGGCGTTGATGACGCTGGCTTGACCCGACCACATAGTGTTGAAGTCGAGCGTGCAGATATTGGGGCGCAGCTCTTCGACATGAGCCACGCGCTTTTCGGGTACGCAAAGCGTTGATCCCGGCGCGGCGATCTGCGGATCGGTGTCAGACGGGATGAAGCGGCCGCCCTCGCCGGTGGTGAGGTTGAGGACGACCGCCTCATTTTGTTCTCGGATGCGCTCGACGAGTTCGCGGTAGAGGTTGAGGCGCATCGAGCCCTTGGCGGTCTCGGGGTCGCGCACATGCAAATGCAAGATAGCGGCCCCCGCCTTGGCCGCGTCCAGCGCCTGATCGGCGATTTGTTTCGGCGTGACCGGCAGATGCGGGCTATTTTCCGGCGACATCAGATTGCCGGTGATAGCGGCTGTCAGGATGGTTTTCTTGACCATGTCACTTCTCCAGCCTGCCAAGAACTGTCTCGACCGCTTGCGTGACCAGATCAACGATGCGCGCGATCTGCTCGGGGGTCGAGGTATAGGACGGGGCCAGTAGGATGTGATCTCCATTAGTCCCATCTGCGCAGCCCTGCGCCGGGTAGCACATCAAGCCAAGGTCAAGTGCGGCTTTCTGGATCTTTTGTGATAACCTGGCAGCAGCAGGGAAGGGCGCCTTGCTGGCTTTATCTTGCACCAGTTCCACGGTCCAGAACAAACCCCGGCCTCGGATATCACCGATATTGGGATTCTGACCGAAGCGTGCGTTCAGCGCATCACGCAGCTGTTCGCCGCGCGCCCGGACGTTTTCCAGCAGGTTCTCGTCCTCGATCACCTTCTGTACGGCCAGTGCGCCGGCGGTGGCGACGGCGTGCGACATGTAGGTGTGTCCGTTCCAAAGCAGTCCGCTACCCTTCTGAATTGCGGCCACGATCTTTTCGGCGGCCATGACAGCGGCGATCGGCTGGAACCCCGCGCCAAGACCCTTGGCGAGCGTTGTAATATCGGCTGCAATACCTTCTTGTTCCAGCGCGAAAAGGCTACCGGTGCGCCCCATGCCGCACATGACCTCGTCGGCGACGAATAGAACGCCGTGCTTGTCGCAGATCTCGCGGACACGTTTAAAATAGCCACCCGGCGCCGGTTGCGTTCCGAGCGAAGCACCGACCACCGGCTCCGCCACAAAGGCCATGACGGTGTCGGGACCAAGTTTCTGGATGCGCTGGTCCAACAGGTCCGCCATGCGCTGACCAAAATCGGCCTCGGACTCGTCGTCTTTGCGCATCCGGTATTCGTAAGCGGCGTCGATGTGATCGACGTCCAGCAACAGCGGCTGGAAGGGTGCCCGCCTGCCCGCATGGCCCCCGGTCGCCAGCGCACCCAGAGTGTTACCATGATATGACGGGGCCCGGGCGATAATCCGCGTCCGCGCGGCTTCGCCGCGTTCAAGATGGTATTGCCGCGCTAGTTTGAGCGCCGCCTCCATCGCCTCGGATCCGCTGCCCAAAAACATCACCCGGCCGTTGCCCGTGCCTTCGGGTGCGCGTGCCACAAGGAAACTTGCAAGCTCTTCAGCCGGTTCGTTGGTGAAAAAGCTTGTATGCGCGAAAGCCACTCGGTCGATCTGCGCCTTGATGGCGGCTCGGACCTTTGCATTGTCGTGGCCGAGACATGACACAGCGGCACCACCGCACGCATCCAGGTAGCGCTTGCCGGTGTGGTCAATCAGGAAGTTTCCATCGCCGCCGACAGCGGTTGGAAGGGTCGTTTCGAGGGAGCGGTGCAGAACGTGGGACATGGTTCAATTCCGTCTTGCATATATAACGCCGTTTTGTATACTAAACATTGTGAGCTGACTCAAGCGAATTCCTGCTCAGGATGGAATACGGAGTTTATCGTCATGGGTGCATTGTCCGGGCTTCGCGTAATCGAGGTATCGCAGGTTCTTGCCGGGCCGTTCTGTGGTTATCAGTTTGCGCTTCTCGGGGCAGATGTGATCAAGGTCGAGCTGCCCCTTTCGCCCGACTGCGCGCGTGGGCGCGGTCCTTTGCCTACATTAAATGCGGCAGGAATCGGACTGACCTACCAAGTGCAGGGTGGGAACAAGAAGTCGCTAGCACTCGACTTCCGCGTCGGACCGGGGCGGGCGGCGCTTMTGAAGCTAGTCGAAACCGCAGATGTCTTTCTGGAGAACTACTCGACCGGTGTGTTGGATGGCTTCGGGTTGGGATATGACGACTTGCGAAAATGCAATCCGCGCATCGTCCACTGTTCAATGACCGGGTATGGCGATACTGGCCCAAGGGCCGCCAAGGGCGCTTACGACAATACGATTCAGGCTGCCTCGGGTGCCATCGCGCAATGCGACGGCCAGAAGCCGGGGGTGTCCTTCGTCGATTACGCGGCAGGATATTCCGCTGCTTTCGCAATTTCCGCTGCGCTCCTGCAACGCGAACGTACGGGTGAGGGATGCCATATCAGCGCATCGATGTTGGAGGTGGCGCTATCGTTAATGGCGCCAGAAGCCGCCGTGAAACAGGCGCCCGAGGCAAAGTCGAAGGTCCGCGAGGCGGGAATTTCAATGTTTGACACGGGGGATGGCCGCCTGATGTTGGGCGCGTTTAAGCCGACGCAATATCGTAAGCTCGGGGCGTGCCTTGCGGCTCTGGGGCACGATATTCCGCTTCTCGCTGGAATCCGCGACTGGACCGATGTTGAAACTCACTCAGCCGCGATCCGCACAGCGATTGAGCTGGTATTCCGGGAGCGCACTGCAGAGGAATGGCAGGCGATCCTTGATGCCGCCGACATTCCCGCCGAGAAGATTCTGCCACTGGAAGAGGCCGTTGCCTCGCCGCAGATCGCGGCGCGGGGCTATTTCGTGGCCTCCCCGGCCGATCCCTCGATCTCCTTGCCGCTGGCAGCCTATCGGATGAGTCGGGGTGGTCCGATACTAACCCGCGCACCGCCCAAACTAGGGCAAGACAACGGCCAGATTTTGGAGGGTCTGGGGTATGGTCCCGAAGCCATCGCGGCCCTTTGGAACACTGGGGTAATGCAATGACTCTTCGGCTGACCGCGGAACCGGCCTTCCGTTTGCCGGAAGAGTTACGCCACAAGGGCGAGCCCTCTGCCTGGGCCAGGATGACCCGGCCGGGGCAGGCGATCCACTCTTTCCTCGAAGCCGCCTTCTTTGACGAGGGGCGCAGCCTGTGGCTCTCGGACGTGCCCTATGGCCGCGTGCTCCGCGTCTCGCCCAAAGGGGCGTGGGAGGTGATGCACCGATTTGACGGCGAACCCCATGCCATGCGCATCGCCCCGGATGGCCGCCACATTGCCGCGGACTATCGGCACGGCTTGATTGAACTGACTGGTCATGACAGCTACGAAGTGTTGACGAACGGGCTGGCAGGCCAACCGTTTCTTGGACTTTCCGACATGTGCTACGGAGCGGACGGCGCGCTTTGGTTCACCGATAGCGGCCGTACCTCTCTGAGCGATCAACGCGGGCGGGTCTATTGCATGTCGGCCACGGGTGAGATGCGTCTGCTGCTCGAGTGCGTACCCTACTCCAACGGCATTTGCCTGTCGCCAGACGGCGCTTGGCTCTATGTTGCCGCGACCCGCGCCAACCAGGTCTGGCGGCTATCCACCCGCCTTCCCGAAAGAGGCCAGCCGATGGCGGGCACGTTCCTGCAACTCTCCGGCGGGTTGGGACCGGACGGGCTGGCCACCAATGCGCGGGGCTGGCTGGCCGTGGCGCAGGCTCAGGCCGGACGAGCTTATGTTTTCGACGCGCTCGGCGACGAAATTGCYGAAGTCCGCTTGCCTGAAGGGCTTTGGACAACCTCCGTGACCTTCCACCCGGACGAGCAGACCCGCCTTTTCGTCGTCGATGCCCAGACAGGCACCGTTTTCACCATTGATATTCCTGATTGAGGTTCCGACACCTATGAAGAAAGAAGACCTCCGCGGCTACGTGCCCGCCATCGCCACGCCCTTCAGCAATACGGGCGAAATCATGGAAGACGCTTTTGTTGAGTTATTCGAGTTCCTGATCGGTCGCGGGGCGACCACCATCTGCATAGCGGGCGACAACGGTGAGAGCTGGGCGCTATCGGCGGACGAGCGCGGCCGGCTGGTGCGACTGGCCAAAGATACCGCAAAGAGCCGTGTGGGTGTGATGATGGGAATTTCCGCCCCCACAATCGCCGCTTCTTTGGCTTATGTGAGAGCTGCCGAGGAAAACGGCGCCGATATGCTGCTGTCGATGCCACAGACTTACGTGTTGAAGGCTTCTGAGGCCGAGCTGATGGCGCGGTTCGATAAGATTTCGGCGGCGACGGCCAAGCCGCTGGTACTGTATAATTCGCCGCGTCGAATGGGCTTTTCGTTGAGCGTGGACCAGATTGAAACCCTGCTGAACAACCACAATGTCATCGGCATAAAGGAAAGCCAGCGCGACTACTTCCATCACACGCACCTGTTGCAGCGCCTCGGTGACAAAATGTCGGTGATGACTGGCCCTTGCCACTATATCCTGCCGAATTTTGCGCTCGGGGCCAAAGGCTTCATTGCCACCGGTCCCGAATTCACTCACCTGAAGCCATCCGATATGTCTGCCGTCGGCGCCGGTGCCCCGGACCTAACCTGGCGCCATGCCCACTACCAACTTACCGTCCTTTATGAATTGCTGATGGGTACCGCCACATGGCCCGCGTCGTTCAAAGCGGCGTTGAACCTTATTGGCCTGCCCGCCGGAGTCCCGCGCGATCCTGTCATGCCTGCAACCGTAGACGACATCGAGAAGATCAAACGCACTTTCGACCAGCTTGGGATCAGCTATTCCTGATGCGCCTCACGCCCGATCAGTCCAGTCGGATCCGGCGCAAGCCGAGGGTGGAATTCACCTTCGACGATGTCCCGGTGTCCGGTCATGACGGCGAAAGTCTGATGGTGGCGTTGATGCGGTCCGGCCATCTGCACCTGCGGGATGCGCCGGAAGACAGTGGAGCGCGGGGGGCATTCTGTTGCATGGGCCTGTGCCAGGAATGCGTCGTGCGCATCGACGGCACGGTCGTCGAAAGCTGCCGCTACGCGGTCGCGCGGGGATTGGCGGTCACATCGCTAAGGCAAAAATCATGATGCAAAGTACAGACATCGCCGTGATCGGAGCTGGGCCAGCCGGTGCGAACGCGGCGCTGACCGCCGCGCGCCACAGCCTTTCCGTTACGCTGCTTGACGAGCAACCTACAGCAGGTGGTCAGGTCTGGCGCGCCAAGAGCACTGCGATCTTGGACGCGCCGAATACGCCTGAAACCGTGGCGGGAAGTCGGCTGCGCCAGGAGATCGACGACAGCTTGGTCACCCACATCGGCGCAGCGCGGGTCTGGCAAATCGAACGGAGCGGGAAGGGCTGGAATCTTTATGTGCTACGGCAAGGACGTAGTGAGGTTCTGCATGCGCGCGCCTTGATCATTGCCACTGGCGCACGCGAATTCGTGCAGCCGGCGCCGGGTTGGACAACGCCGGGGGTGCTGGGATTGGCCGGTGCGACGGCGCTATTCAAGCAGGAAATGACTCTGCCAGGAAAGCGCACAATCGTTTCCGGTACCGGGCCGCTGGTGTTCTTCGTTGCATCCGAGATCCGCCGATTGGGTGGTGAGGTGGTCGCCATAATTACCCCTAACAGCCGTGGTGACTGGCTGCGTTGCCTGCCAGCAATGGTGTCCCGCCCCGATCTACTGCTGCGCGGCTCGCGCTGGATCGCCGATCTGATCCTTGGCGGCATACCGATCTGGTGGCGCCACGCTGTGACACGGGTTGAAGGTCAAACCCAGGTCGCGAGTATCGAATTCCGCAAGCTTACCGCCGGCTGGTCGCCGACTGGTCCAGCGCGGCGCGTTGAGGGTGACAGTCTGTGTCTCGGCAACGGGCTGCTCCCGTGCACCGAGGCCGCGCAACTGGCAGGGTTAGGGCTGGAGTATAGCCTCCAGTTGGGCGGATGGGTACCGTGCCAAGGTGCGGATGGAGGAACTGACATCAGTGGTCTTTTCCTGTGCGGCGACGGCACTGGAATTCGTGGCGCGGCCGCGGCGGAAATTCACGGTCGGCTCGCCGGTTTGAGCGCCGTCCAGCATTTGGGGGCCGACACCAGGGCAGAACGTGATCGCCTACGCGCCTCCTTCCATCGTGCAGCCCGCTTCGGCATGGCGATGACGAGCCTTGGCATTCCCCGCCCTGGGCTCCTGCGGTTGACCACCGATGAGACAATCGTTTGCCGCTGCGAAAGCCTCTCACGGACCGATATCGCCGCAGAGATCAGCAACGGTGCTGGCAGCACCAATGCTGTGAAATCAGGCCTACGGGCAGGGATGGGGCCCTGCGGCGGCAAGTTCTGCCAGACCACCGTGGCTCGCATGATCGCTGAAGCTGAGGGTTGCACCGAGGCCAACGTGCCGCCCCCTACCCCGCGTCCGCCTCTGCGCCCGGTGCCCGTTGCGGCGCTCGCAGGTGACTTCAGGTATTCCGAACTGCCAATCCCGAAACCCGCACCACTATGACCAAAAGCTATGACATAGCCATCGTCGGCGGCGGCATCATGGGCTGCGCAAGTGCGCTTCGTATGGCCGAAGGCGGAATGCAACCCATTGTTCTGGACCAAGGCGATCTGGGACAGGGGGCATCGGGCGTGAATGCTGGCACGCTGAGCCTGCAGATCAAGCGCGTCCGGCTAATGCCCTATGCGCTGAAGGGCCACCACGAATGGGAAGCGATGGGCGACGCGGTCGGCTTTCACAAGACCGGCGGCTTTACGCTGGCTTTCACCGAACGTGAGGCCGCGTTACTGCATGAGCGCCAGACACTCAAGGCCGAGGCCGGGGCGCCTATCACGTTCGTTTCGGATCGGCAAATCCGCGAGGCCGAGCCGGGCCTGACCCGAGAGGTATTGGCCGCGGCTTATTRCCCCGAAGACGGCTATGCCAATTCGTCACTGACGGGTCAGTATTTCCGCCGGCGGCTGCGCGACGCCGGTATTCCCTATCGCGAACGTTGCCCGGTCAGTGCAGCCGATCCGGCGAAGGAAGGCTTTAACCTGACCACGCCCGACGGGTTGGTCCATGCCCGACGCCTACTTTTGGCCGCCGGAGCCTGGCTTAGACCCGTCGCGGCACTGCTGGGCGTGGAGTTGCCGGTTCAGGCACGGATTAATACAGTGTCGGTGACGGAGCGGCTGCCGCCGCTGGTCTCCACCGTGATAGGCCACGCTACCGGCCTGCTGACCATGAAGCAAAAGTCAAACGGCACAGTTCTGATTGGCGGCGGCTGGCAGGGACGCGGAACGCCGCAGGATGGGCGCGGACATGTCATGGCAGAGAGCGTGCAACCCAACTTGGCGCTGGCGCAGTATGCACTGCCCGCGCTCGCCAACGCACGGATCTTGCGAAGCTGGACGGGATTCGAGGCCAACGTGCCTGATTTCTACCCCCTCGCTGGTGCTCTGCCGGGGGTAGAGAACGCATTCGTCCTAGGCTGTGTCCGGGGCGGTTTTACCATCGGTCCCTATATCGGCAAACTGATGGGCGATTTCATAATGGGGCGGGAGCCTGAACTGCCCCTGTTCGATCCCGCGCGTAGCTTTGATGAGGAAACTACATGAGCCAGATTTCAACCGAACACTGCCGTTTGGACGGCAAGCTTGCCATCGTTACCGGCGGTGGTAGCGGCATAGGCGAAGCCACCGCCAGGGTTTTTGCGGATGCCGGTGCGACTGTGGTGGTTGTCGGTCGCCGCATCGAGCCGCTGGAGCGGGTTGCGGCGGAGATTGGCGGCCATGCCATTGCCTGCGACGTGTCGGAACAAGAGCAGGTAAAAGCCATGTTCGCAACCGCGCAGAAGATCAACGGCCGGGTCGATGTGCTGCTCAACAATGCCGGCGGTCCAGGTCCGATCGCCCCGGTGGCTGAGGTTGATATGGGCGCATGGGTTGCCTGCATGAACATCAATCTCGTGGGTGCAATGTACTGCCTGCAAGAGGCCGCGCGGATCATGAGCGCGCAGAAATCCGGTTCGATTATCAACATGTCCTCTCTCATGGGCATTCAGGGCTACCCCATGCGTTCAGCCTATGTGGCGTCGAAATTCGCGCTAATCGGCATCACGGAGACCATGGCGCGCGAACTGGGCCCGGTGAATGTGCGCGTCAACGCTTTGATGCCGGGCGCGGTCTCGGGCGAGAACATGGACCGTATCCTGAAACGTCGTGCCGAGGCCGAGGGCCGCACCGTCGAGGAGATCGAGCGCGCGAACTATACCGATGTTGCCGCGCTCAGACGCTGGGTCGCTCCCGAAGAGGTGGGCCGCGCGGCGCTCTACTATGCCTCTGACCTCAGCTCGGCGATCACGGGCGACAAGATGAAGGTCGACTGCGGCCGCTACTAATCTTCACTCACTACCAGAGAGGATTACACCCATGGCAACAGCCTCTTGGCACTAAGCAGGCCTTCCATCAATGGTCGATCGATGAGCGCGGCGCCTTCTGGTCCGCGTTTTGGGATTTCTGCGGCGTGCGCGGGACCAAGGATGCCCGCGAATTGGTTGACGGCGACGTCATGCTCGATGCCCGCTTCTTCCCTGATGCCGAGCTGAACTTCGCCGAGAATCTGCTGGTCAAGCATGGCCCTGAGGATGCGCTGGTCCATCGCGGCGAGGACAAGGTGAGCTACCATTGGAGCTGGGATCAGCTTCATTCCACCGTCTCAAAGCTGCAACAGGCGTTCCGTGCAATGGCATCGGCGAGGGCGACCGGATTTCGGCGATGATGCCGAATTTGCCGGAGACCATCGCCTGCGTGCTGGCGACGGCTTCGATCGGCGCGATCTGGTCGTCCTGCTCCCCGGACTTCGGCGAACAGGGCCGTACTCGATCGTTTCGGCCAGATCGAGCCGAAGCTCTTCATCACCTGTGATGCCTATTGGTACAATGGCAAGCTGCAGGACGTCGGCGACAAGGTCCGCGCCGTGGCGCCAAGGCTCGGCTGCCCGGTCATGGTGGTCAAATATGCCGGCGATGCCGAAGCGCTTGCCGCCTCGCTGGCTGATGGCCGCAGCTTAGATGCCGCGACCATTCCCTTCGCCGCCAAGCCGGTGGAATACGAACAACTGCCCTTCGGCCACCCGCTCTACATCCTGTTCTCATCGGGCACGACCGGCGTGCCCAAATGCACCGTCCATTCCGCCGGTGGCACGTTGCTGCAGCATTTGAAAGAACACCGCTCCATTCCGGCGTTGGTGATGGCGACAAGCTGTTCTATTTCACCACCTGCGGCTGGATGATGTGGAACTGGCGGGTCTCGGGCCTCGCGAGCGGCGCAACGCTCTGCCTGTTCGACGGATCACCCTTCGCACCCACCGGAAATGTGCTGTGGGACTACGCAGCGGAAGAGCGCTTCGCAATCTTCGGCACCTCGGCGAAATATATCGACGCGGTGCGCAAGGGCGACATCGAACCGCTCAAGACCCATGACCTCTCCGAACTCCGCCTGATTACATCCACCGGCTCGCCGCTGTCGCCGGAAGGCTTCTCCTTCGTCTATGAAGGCATCAAGCCGGACGTCCAACTCGCCTCGATCTCGGGGGTACGACATCGTCTCCTGCTTCGTGCTCGGCAATCCAGTCAAGCCGGTGTGGCGCGGTGACCAGGGACCGGGCCTCGGCTTGGCGGTTGATGTCTGGGACGACGAGGGCAAGCCGGTGCGCGGCGAGAAGGGCGAACTGGTCTGCACCAACGCCTTCCCGTCGATGCCGGTTGATTTCTGGAACGATCCTGAGGGCGCCAAGTACAAGGCGGCCTATTTCGAGCGCTTCGACAATATCTGGTGCCCTGGCGACTTCGGCGAATGGACCGAGCATGGCGGCCTGATCATCCAGGGCCGCTCGGATGCGACGCTCAATCCCGGCGGCGTGCGCATCGGCACGGCCGAGATCTACAATCAGGTCGAACAGCTCGAGGAAGTGGCGGAAGCGATCTGCATCGGCCAAGACTGGGACGATGACGTCCGCGTCATCCTCTTCGTCCGTCTCGCCCCTGGCCTGACTCTGGACGCCGACCTCGTCAAGAAGATCAAGGCCAAGATCCGCACCGGCGCTTCGCCACGCCACGTGCCGGCCAAGGCCATCCAGGTCGCAGATATCCCGCGCACCAAGTCCGGCAAGATTGTCGAACTCGCTGTCCGTGAGGTTGTGCATGGCAGGTCAGTGAAAAACAAGGAAGCGCTCGGAAATCCGGAATCACTCGAGCTTTTACGGCGCTCGAAGCGCTGAAGGTTTAAAAGTCGGCGCGATCGATGGTTGGCTTCATAATACAATCTCGATGTTTCACGACAGATGCATTCCATAAATGCCTTTTACGCCACTGACACTGAAATAGCGGGGTCAACGATTCTGGCACGGCGAGAGCTTTCCAGGCCAGAGTCCGGCTTGTTGCTATGGAGCTCACGGTTTAGGCCAAAAGGATCGCGTAATCTATCGAAGGGAACTGGCCCGACAGGCGAGCAAAGAAAGACAAGGTTGACAGGCGCATTGCTTCTTCGATGAGGGTTCGGCAGTTCATGCGTGACGACGGTGGCGCCGATCGAACGGGCCTTCGCGCGCGCGCCGGCAACGCCGGAGCTCTGGATGCGCTACATAGACCGACGTCGGCGTTGCGGAAAATCTTTTAAGACTCCGAGATGCACAACAGGGAAGCTCGCCGATAAGTCCGCGCGACGTGCAACTTTTGATTCAGTACGGTTCGACTTCGCCAATGTGGCCTCACGCGGCTCAGCCCGCATTTGATTAGCCATATATTCTGCCCGGACACGATGCGGTGGATCTGATAGGAGCATGGCTATAGACGGGCAGTCCTGTAATCGTTATTCCGGACGTACCATCCCATCACCAAATCATCCCGTGGATTTTCCAAGGCCATTTATATTGAAAAAAGTGCAACGCAGTTTTGCCGTCGAGTACAAAACCGGCAGACGAAAACTCGATACCAGCTCGAACTCGATCTGGGGCAACATGGATCTAAAGTCCGTCGCTCGTGACCTGGAGGAAGAGGCATTGCCGTTTCTGTCGGGTAGCTCTCAGAGTGGCAAATCCAACAATGAGATGTCTTTACCGGAACCAGATCAAGCCGAGGCGTTGTTGACACCGCCTCTCGAGGCGTCAACAACTGCATCACATACACAGGAGATGAGCATGGCTGACGAGACTGATACGGCAACCAGTGCCGATGCGCCGATCGTTGTTGAAACGCCTATTGCGCCGAAGAAGCAGCGCAAACCCCGCGCCAAGAAAGAGGCGGCACTCGTGACCGCGTCAGCTGGCGCTATGGCAGAGCCAGCAGCTGCTCTGGCCGGGGCCGGTGGCGTGAAGAGGAGAGGGCGCAAGGCAAAAGTGATCGAAGCTACGGCGAGCGCCAAACGCGCACCTGTGCGCCGTGCTCCAAAGGCTGTGCAGACAGCGCCGGCCGCGCCGATGACGGCCATCGATGAGATGGCGGATCTCTTGCAGTTGGAAGAGGAAAATCAGCGGCTGCGCAAGCTTCTGGCTGAAAAGCTTCGCGCTGAAAATGCCGATCTGCGCAAGCGGCTCAAGCTCGATTGATATAGGCAGCCGGTCAACCGCCGGCCGCATTTCCATGCTTATCCAGTATACATTTTGGCGGCGGTGGATGCTGTTGCCGGAACTAAAACTCACTGCCTGCTTGCGGGATAAAACGCGAGGTCGGATAGATGGCGTCTCCCTGGAAATTTCTTGCCCGACTGGTCTCACCGGGACGCGAACAAAAGCGAGAGAACGGCTCGACCGAGAAGGTTTCGCCGCAGGCGTTGCCTAGTTCTGGTTCGACTGAAACGCCTGCCGAGGACAGCCTGAATAGCGATGGTCGGCCAGCAGGCGAGGAGCTACCTCGTCACGGTCAACCCGGTGCAATTTCTCTCAAGCCTTTGCATTCCGAAGAAGCCGAAAACGACGTCCACGAAAAGGTCGACGGCGAAGTCTCCAAAATCGTGGAGGTCGCTGATCCCGCTATATCCGGTGGTACTGGTATTGACGTCACCGCTGCACATGATGCCACTCGGATCAAGCGAACTGCCGAGGTCGGACCGCGCGAGCAAAGGAGCCGCAGCAAGGAAGCGGTGGCGATTGCGAACGATCCCCAGGTAATCCACACTGCAAACGAGATGAGCCTCGATGACGAGATCAGGGTGCTCAGGGATCAGTTGGCCAGAAAGCTAACGTTGCAAAACGCGCAGTTGAGAAAAATGCTAGAGCGGTTTGAACGGTGAGTGTGGCGCGCTGCCTGCCTTTTTAAGCTTGTTGTAGGTGAACAATCTCAGATTTGAATAGGGTGTCGCCGGTTCGAGTCCTTTCAAGGCGTGGGTGTTGGTGTTTCGGGGACATGCACTTAGAAGTCACGCGCACCCTCTCAAAAGCTTCCACGCCGAAAATTCAAATGATCGATACAACGGGGCTGTCGATCCCGGATCCTAGCGTTACCGTCGCTTCTCTGAGGGGCGGGGTGAGGTCGAGCTCTTTTCCAGCTTTTACCTGAGCGGGACGACGCAAATGGGTCGAGTTCTGTCCTGGCCTTCCTTCGGATCATTGTCTGGCATGATGTCGACCTTCATAGAGCCGTCTTACAGGACCGATTGGATGGGG
>NZ_JBFTQY010000079.1:0-55142 GCF_056399245.1 Rhizobium sp. 01N447_2 | reverse complement strand
GCCCGAACTCCTACTACTCCTCAGCTGAATGGGCTATCGCTGCCGAATACGCTATCAAGGCAACCGACAAGCTCAAGATCACCCCGGGCGTTCAGTACTACGGCAACTACTTCGGCGGTGGCACGGAAGTTCCGGAAGACTTCGACGGTCTCGGCGATGCCTGGAAGGCTGGTCTGACGGTTGATTACCAGATCGTCGACAACTTCTACGCCAAGGCTTCGGTTCAGTGGCTCGATCCGGAAGATGGCGACGACACCACGACGGGCTACTTCCGTCTGCAGCGTTCGTTCTAATCTGATCTGACCTCGGTCAGTCAGGAAAGCCCGGCTCTCGAGCCGGGCTTTTTGTATTTGGACGAAGGCACGTTGTGCCCGCTGAGCGGTTTCGATGAGGTTATCGACAGGCGGCGAGAAAAGCTCGCATTGCTGTGGGGATGTTATCAAGATGCAGGAGCGGGGCATGTCCTTGCCCTTCGGCAGTATGAAGGATCAACCCCGAATGCCGCCGCGCCATCTCGCCGGCGGTTTCCTGTGAAAGCAGCGAAGTATTTTCGCCGCGGATCAGCATGAGCGGCAACCGGCCCAGGCTTTCGAATTGCCCCCAGAGATCAGGCAGCGGCTGGCTGAAATCGATCGATTTCAGTGCCTCCGCAATCGCTGGATCGAAATCGGCGACCGGCCTTCCGCCGATGTCGCGATAAAGGGCAAGCGCCATCTCGCGCCAGTCTTCCTCTGCAAGCGCGGTAAACGACGCTCCATGATTCTCCTTCAATAGACCGGCAGCCTCGTTCCAGTCCCCCGGCCTCCTGCTGTTGTTGAGGTAGTCGCGGATCCGTGCCAGTCCCTCAGCCTCGAGCACAGGCCCGATATCGTTGAGGATGACGGCTTCGAGAAGATCCGGATGTGTCGCCGCGATCAGATGCAGGATCAGGCCGCCCCGCGACGTGCCGATGAAGATCGCCCGCTCGATGCCGAGTGTCGTGCAGGCGGCAATGACGTCGCCGGCCTCGATGGCGAGATTGTAGTTCGCCTTGTTCTCATCCCAAGCCGAATTTCCCCGCCCGCGCGAATCGATCGCAATCACCCTGCGTGGCGCTGTCGGGTCGCGGGAAAGAAGCAGCGCCAGCGGATGAAAATCCCGCGTATTGCGGGTCAGGCCTGGCAGGCAGATCACCGGCAACCATCCGGCACTTGCCGCCTCGTCGGGCCGGTAGTCGCGGGCATAAAGCCTCAGCCCATCGGAAGACGTGTAAAATCGTTCTTGAAAACCACCCGCATCCCTATCCGGCATCGCATCCCTCGAGACCTGTTGATCGCGAAGATGTAGCCTGCTTTTCGAGCTGGGCCAAATGGCTTCAGGAGGCGCTGCGTCCGCCGATGAGATCACGCTCGATATCGGTCTGCTGGCCGAGGCGAGCCTTGTAGACTTCGTAATTCTCCATCACCCGCTGCACATAGTTGCGCGTTTCGGGGAAGGGGATGCGTTCGATCCAGTCGACGATCTCGTCGATCGGCCTGCCGCGCGGATCGCCGTAACGGCCGATCCATTCCGGTACCCGCTTCGGCCCGGCATTGTAGGCAATGAAGGTGAGGATATAGGAGCCGCCGAAGGCGTCGATCTGCTCGCCGAGATAATGCGCACCGAGCGTCGCATTATAACCGGCATCGGCCGTCAGCTTGTCCTTCGAATAGGCGATGTTGTGGCGCTTGGCCACCGCCTGGGCTGTTCCTGGCAGAAGCTGCAGCAGGCCGCGTGCATTCGCCGCCGAAACGGCGGCCGGATTGAAGGCGCTTTCTTGCCGGGCGATGGCATAGGCGAGCGCCTTGCCGGAGCCTGATATATTGGCGTTCGCCGGGATCACGCCGACCGGAAAGGCGAGCGCCGCGACATCGATGCCGCGTCCATAAGCGATCTTGCCGATCTGCAGCGAAAGATGATGATCGCCGGATTGCTCTGCCTGAGCCGCGAGGACAGCCAGTTCACCCGGGCTCTGCAGTTGATCGGCAAGCGCGAGATAGAGAATGTCGGCCCGCCATCCATGGCCTGCGGCCTCCAGCCGGGCAATGGCCTGCACGGCTTCGCGTGCCTGGAAGCGTTGCCGGTCGGCAGTGCTCGGCGACGGATAGGTGACATTAAGCGTCTTTCGCCCCAGCCTTTCGGCCGCGAGCTGGCCATAGAAGGTGCCGGGAAAATTCGCGGCCTTTGCATAGAATTCGCTGGATTTTCCGGGGCCGCCGGCTTCGGCTGCCCGTCCCAGCCAGTACCAGGCGCGTGAAACCGAGATCGGCCCGTTTGATGTCTCGAGGATCTTGCGGAAATGTCTTTCCGCCGCTGCCGGGTCCTGCAGGCCGCGAAGCGCGTACCATCCGGCATGGAATTCAGCCTCAACGATATCCGTCGGGCTCGTTGCGGCGTAGTTTGCGACGATGCGATAGGCAGGCTTGAATTGTCCCTGGTCGACGAGGCCACGGCTGACGATGCGTTGCTCGTTCCACCATTCGCCGGAATTGACGAGTTCGCTGCGCTCGGGCGGCATTTGCTCCAGAAGTGCTGCCGCCTCGGCATATTTGTCCTGCTTGCGCAGATATTCGATCCGCGCAAACAGCAGGCCGGCATCGGCCCGCCACTTCGCATCGACTCCGTTGAGCAAAGCTCCGGCATTGGCCGCTTTGGCGTCGACCGCAGCCCAGGCCTTGTAGAGCGATTGTGCCTGGCCCATGTCGCCGAAGCGCTTGGCCTGCGCCACCCGGCCGCGATACATCAGATAGTCCATCCGCGCCTTGTGGTCGGCAGGCGTCAACAGCGCGGAAAACTCGATGAGGATCTTGTCCTCGGTCGCCTTGTCGAGAGCCTCTCCACGCCAGACCTTGCGGATATATTTTGCCGCCTGCGCCTGCTTGCCTGATGCAATCAGCGCCCGGCCGAGGATGACCGCGCCCTGCATCGTTTCAGGCGCGGTATCGCCGAAGGCGGCAAGTATGGCGGAAGGGGCGGGATTTTCGTCATAGAGCGCGCGCTCGGAATAGGCGCGCAGCCGCGCAAGACCCGGCCAGCCCTTGAGCTCCTGCGCGGCGCTGGCAATTTCATAGGAGGGAACGCCCTTCAATCCGGAAACGGCAATCGCCCAGGTGAGGATGTGGCGGTCGAGCGTCGCGTCGCGCATGCTGTCGCGGATCGAAAGCGCCAGCTGCGGGTCCTTGTCGGAAAGCGCATCGAGGCCGGCTTTCAGGTCGCCGTTGACGGGCGCGATTGCCGGGTTGCGCGGAATGGCGCCTGTTGTGATCGATTCCGGTATGGCTGTCTCGGGAATGAAGCCGAGCGGCTTGACCTCAGGCATGGAAGTGCTCTCGCCGGGAAGCGGCGACGCAACGCTGCCCCACGCAGCGGCAATGAAGCCGAAGGCGGACAGAATCAGGACAGCTTTCTTCATCCGGGATCTCGCAATGAAAACACGCCCTGCCATTAGGCTAGAGGCATCTTAACGAAACCTTACCGTACCAGGTAAAATTCATTCACATCTGCTATCGGAATTTGCCCTAAACCGAACTCTACGCGCTTGTCGCGATGATTTCGGCGCTCTATGGTGCGCAACTCTTATTCATGGAATGCGGCCGAAGCAAGGATTTGGTCGTGAGGAGCTTTGCATGTTCAATGGGTCCATTCCCGCCCTCGTCACCCCCTTCACGGATGCCGGACTGATCGACGAAGACAGCTTCGCCGCTCATGTCGACTGGCAGATCAAGGAAGGCAGCGGTGGTCTCGTTCCGGTCGGCACGACGGGCGAATCCCCGACGCTGTCGCATGCCGAACACAAACGGGTCGTGGAACTCTGCATTGAGGTTGCCGCAAAACGCGTTCCCGTCATGGCTGGCGCCGGCTCGAACAATACGCGGGAGGCGATCGAGCTTGCCCAGCATGCCGAAAAGGTCGGTGCGAACGCCGTTCTGGTCGTCACTCCCTATTACAACAAGCCGACGCAGAAGGGCTTGATCGCGCATTTTTCGGCCATTGCCGATGCCGTCGATCTGCCGATCTATATCTATAACATCCCCGGCCGCTCGGTGGTCGACATGACGCCGGAAACGATGGGTGCGCTCGCCAAGGCGCACAGGAATATCGTTGGCGTCAAGGATGCGACGGGCAAGATCGAGCGCGTCTCCGAACAGCGCATCACCTGCGGCGCGGATTTCAGGCAATTATCCGGCGAGGATGCGACGGCGCTCGGCTTCAACGCCCATGGCGGTGTCGGCTGTATTTCGGTAACGGCCAATGTCGCCCCGCGCCTTTGCGCCGACTTCCAGGCGGCAACGCTGGCAGGCGACTATGCCCGTGCCCTGGAATATCAGGATCGGCTGATGCCGCTCCACAAGGCGATCTTCCTTGAGCCGGGTCTTTGCGGCGCCAAATACGGGCTGTCCAAGCTTGGCCGGATGAGCCGCAACGTTCGCTCGCCGCTGCTTTCGACGCTGGAGCCGGCAACGGAATCGGCGATTGACGCCGCCATGCGTCATGCAGGCCTGTTGAACTGACGAGACCGGCCGTCTTCACAAGACGGGGTCTCTCCTTTACATAAAGGGCAAGGAATGAGGGCGCGGCTTTTCGCGCCATAGATCCGGATGATTTTAGGCCTGACTGGCCTGAAATCTGAATCCGGATCTACATCAAGAAATAGAGCATGATGGCACCCGAAAACCGCTCACACTTTTCGGCATCATGCTCGGAAGCAATTGGAATATCGTCATGGCCCCCAAAGGCAGCCAGCGCGTGGTGAACAAGATCGTGGCCGAAAACCGCAAGGCCCGCTTCAACTACGAGATCATCGATACTTACGAGGCGGGCATCGTGCTGATGGGCACGGAGGTCAAGTCGCTGCGCGAAGGCAAGGCCAATATCGCCGAATCCTACGCCTCGGATGAGGGCGGCGAGATCTGGCTGATCAATTCCTATCTGCCGGAATATCTGCAGGCCAACCGCTTCAATCACGAGCCGCGCCGGCGCCGCAAACTGCTGCTGTCGGGCCGTGAAATCCATCGCCTGCGCTCTGCCATCAACCGCGAAGGCATGACGCTAATCCCGCTGAAGATCTATTTCAACGATCGCGGTCGGGCGAAGATGGAACTGGCGCTCGCCAAGGGTAAGAAATTGCACGACAAGCGCGAATCCGAGAAGGAGCGCGATTGGAACCGGCAGAAGAGCCGCCTGCTGAAGGCTCATGGCTGACCGCGCTGCCGTGGTTTATGATCACGTCCTGATCGTCGCGGCCACTCCGGTTCGGGATGATGGAGAGATCAATCCTCGAGATCGCTGACCGGGGCAACTTCGGCGGGGCGTGGCGCCCGCTCGGAGGGATCACGACCGATTTCAGCCTTCAGAGATAAGAGATCGATGAAATGATCCGCCTGACGGCGCAGGTCGTCGGCAATCATCGGCGGCTGCGTCGCCATGGTTGAGATCACCGAGACCTTGCGGCCTCTGCGCTGCAACGCTTCGACCAGATTCGTGAAGTCGCCGTCGCCCGAGAAGATGACGAGGTGATCGACCGTTTCGGACTGTTCCATGGCGTCGATCGCAAGCTCGATGTCCATGTTGCCCTTGATCTTTCGGCGACCCATGGAATCCGTGAATTCCTTGGCGGGCTTGGTGACGACTTTGTAGCCGTTATAGTCGAGCCAGTCGATCAGCGGCCGGATCGATGAATATTCCTGATCCTCGATCAGAGCGGTATAATAATAGGCGCGTAGCAGATATCCGCGTTTCTGGAATGCTTTCAGGAGCTTGCGGTAATCTATGTCAAAGCCGAGGCTCTTGGATGCAGCGTAGAGATTGGCGCCGTCAATGAAGAGTGCAATTTTCTCGCGTGGGTCAAACATCGCTTACCAATCCAATGAGAGCAATCGAAATCAGAAGGCACCAAACCTCAATAAAAACAATAGCTTGCGTTTCAATTTCGATCTGATCCTTACTTTATGAATTATTCATATATGAAAGATTTAGGGCACGATTCGACATATTCCAAGCAACCTTTGGTGGAATTATGACATTCTCCATGGAAATTTAGCTCAGCCGCGGATAAAGACGAGGGGGAGCCGGAATGAAAAACTTGTATTTGCCCGGTTTTAATTGTATCGGGCGTGTTAATCCCGAAATGACGACCGTAAAGGACAGGCAATGGCCCGTGTCACAGTTGAAGATTGCATCGACAAGGTGGAGAACCGCTTTGAGCTGGTTCTGCTCGCCAGCCACCGCGCCCGGCTGATTTCCCAGGGTGCCTCGATCACCATCGATCGCGACAACGACAAGAATCCTGTGGTGGACCTGCGCGAAATCGCCGACGAGACGCTTTCGCCCGACGACCTCAAGGAAGATCTGATCCATTCGCTGCAGAAGCATGTCGAAGTCGACGAGCCCGAGCCCGATCCGGCAAGCATGATCGCCGCCGGCGGTGTTACCGCAGCCGACAGCGAAGAGCAGGACGACCTGCCGGAGACGATCACTTTCGACCAGATGTCGGAAGAAGAGCTGCTTGCCGGCATTGAAGGCCTCGTGCCGCCGGAAAAGAGCGACGACTACTAAGCGCGCAGGCGGGATCTCCGGTCGCATCGGTTACATGCAGCCCGAAAAAAGCTTCATGCGACGCAAAAGAGCGACGATTACCAATCGTCAATCTTGCACCTTTATTGCTTAGGCATATTATTGCCCATGTGTGCGCCAATCGTTGATTGGCGCGCTTTTATTTTTATCGGAGTGGCTTTGGAATGATGCGGCAGTACGAGCTCGTGGAGCGGGTTCAGCAATACAAGCCCGATGCCAATGAAGCACTGCTGAACAAAGCCTATGTCTACGCCATGCAGAAGCATGGCCAGCAAAAGCGCGCGAGCGGCGATCCCTATATTTCCCATCCGCTCGAGGTCGCTGCGATCCTTACCGACATGCATCTCGATGAATCGACGATCGCGGTCGCCCTTCTGCACGATACGATCGAAGATACGACGGCGACGCGCGCCGAGATCGACGAACTGTTCGGCGAGGATATCGGCCGGCTGGTCGAGGGGCTGACGAAGATCAAGAAGCTCGATCTCGTCACCAAAAAGGCCAAGCAGGCGGAAAACCTGCGCAAGCTGCTGCTGGCCATTTCCGACGATGTGCGCGTGCTGCTCGTCAAGCTTGCCGATCGCCTGCACAATATGCGCACCCTCGATCACATGTCGGCCGACAAGCGTGCCCKCATTTCCGAGGAGACGATGGAGATCTATGCGCCGCTCGCCGGCCGCATGGGCATGCAGGACATGCGCGAGGAGCTCGAGGAACTCTCCTTCCGGCATATGAATCCGGAAGCCTACGAGACTGTCACCAAAAGGCTGGAAGAGCTTTCGAAGCGCAACGAGGGCATCGTCAAGAAGATCGAGGCCGAACTGCGCGACTTGCTGGTGGCCAGCGGCCTGACGAGTGCCTACGTCAAGGGCCGGCAGAAGAAGCCCTATTCGGTCTTCCGCAAAATGCAGTCGAAGTCGCTTTCCTTCGAGCAGCTTTCCGATGTCTACGGCTTCCGCCTGATCGTCGAGGACATCCCTTCCTGTTACCGGGCGCTCGGCATCGTTCATACGCGCTGGCGCGTCGTGCCCGGCCGCTTCAAGGACTATATCTCGACGCCGAAGCAGAACGATTACCGGTCGCTGCACACCACGATCGTCGGTCCCTCCAGCCAGCGCATCGAACTGCAGATCCGCACCAAGCGGATGCATGAAATCGCCGAATTCGGCATCGCCGCCCACACGCTCTATAAGGACGGCGCCACCAATGCCGATGGCGACATCCTGTCCCGCGAATCCAATGCCTATTCCTGGTTGCGCCATACGATCGAGGCGCTGGCCGAGGGCGACAGTCCGGAAGAATTTCTCGAACATACCAAACTCGAGCTCTTCCAGGACCAGGTCTTCTGCTTCACGCCGAAGGGCAAGTTGATTGCCCTGCCGCGCGGCGCCACCCCGATCGATTTCGCTTATGCGGTGCACACCAATATCGGCGATACCACGGTGGGCGCCAAGATCAATGGCCGTATCATGCCGCTGGTGACGCGGCTTGCAAATGGCGACGAGGTCGAGATCATCCGCTCCGGCGTGCAAGTTCCGCCCGCCGCCTGGGAGGAGATTGTCGTGACCGGCAAGGCGCGCGCCGCCATCCGCCGGGCCACCCGAATGGCGATCCGCAAGCAATATGCCGGCCTCGGCCACCGCATTCTCGAGCGCACCTTCAATAGGGCCGGCAAGATCTTCTCGCGCGAGGCGATGAAGCCGGCGCTGCACCGTCTCGGCCAGAAGGACGTCGAGGATGCGATCGCCGCCGTCGGCCGAGGCGAGATGTCCTCGCTCGACGTGTTGCGCGCCGTCTATCCCGATCATCAGGATGAGCGCGTGACCGTGAAGCCGTCGGGGGATGATGGCTGGTTCAACGTCCGCAGTGCGGCCGGTATGATCTTCAAGATCCCCGGCAAGACGAAGGCCGGGCATGACGGCGGCCATTCGGAAATCGACGCCGACGCTGATATCGGGCCGATCCGCGGCCTGTCCGGCAATGTCGACGTCAAATTCGCACCGACCGGCGCCGTGCCCGGCGATCGCATTGTCGGCATCATGGACCAAGGCAAGGGCATCACCATCTATCCGATCCAGTCGCCGAGCCTGCAGCGCTTCGACGATCAGCCCGACCGCTGGATCGACGTGCGTTGGGATCTCGACGAAGCCAACAAGTCGCGTTTCATGGCGCGCATCATGGTGAATGGGTTGAATGAACCCGGCACGCTTGCCAAGGTCGCCCAGACGGTTGCAGGCCTCGACGTCAATATCCGCTTGCTGAACACGGTGCGGGTGGCGGCGGATTTCACCGAAATGATGCTCGAGGTCGAGGTCTGGGACCTGCGTCAGCTCAACCAGTTGCTCGCCCAGATGAAGGAACTGGATTGCATCGCCACGGTCCGGCGTCTCTACGAGTAAGCTTTTGTTAAGCCCTTTCGGGGGTTTGGATGAAAAATTGCACATTTTATGATCGGGATGACGCATCAAAAAGTCAAGAGATGCGCTGAGCGCATGGCTGTCTCCATGTTGCGGCGGTGGTAATTAACCTCTGTCGGGCCTATCTTCTGGCTATCGAAACGCAAACAGAAGATGAGACAAGGTAATGTTTGACCCTATCAAGAAATTCGCACGTGCCTTCCGCGCTCCGACCACGCAGGAACGTGAAATGGCTTATTTGAACGGCTCGCTCGATCGTATTGATCTCGAGTTTCGTCAGCGCCAGGTCGACCGCGGTCTGTTCCGCAATCGCTGATACAGAACTTTATACTTGAGACGAGTGAGGGACGTTATGCATAACGGACGCCCCTCGGCATGAAGAAGCTCCTCTTCGCAGAGAGAAATGAGGGGCGGTTTTTCGAGCGGTATCATTTGCCGCTCTTGTCATGGCCGTGTGCGCTGCACTAAATACCGGCCATGTTGTTTCGCCGTCGCAAGCCTGCGGGATTCAAGGAAAAGATGCGGGAGCTTTTATGGCCTCGCAAGGGTTTCCTTCGCCCGATCCGTTACCTGACAATGCGCGTCCTGCGCCTGAGCGCTTCACCGCATGCGGTTGCCGCCGGCGTCGCTGCGGGTGTCTTCGTCTCGTGGACGCCTTTCATCGGCGTGCATTTTGTCATGGCTTTCGTCATCACCTATTTCCTCTCCGGCAGCATGGTGGCCGCCGCCCTCGGTTGCGCCGCCTTCGGCAATCCGCTGACCTATCCCTTCATCTGGGGCATCACCTGGGAAATCGGACATTTGCTGTTGAGCCGCGAGGATCATCTGGCCGGTCAGACGGTGGATCTCGCTGCCCTTTTTCACAAGCTGAACTTCGCTGAGCTGTGGAAGCCGGTGCTGGAGCCGATGCTGGTCGGCGCCATTCCGCCGGCGATCGTCACCTCCGTTGCGCTCTATGCGCTGACGTTCTACACCGTGAAGGGTTTTCAGACGCGCCGCCACATACGGCTGATGGAGCGGGCGCGCCTGCGTCTTGCCAGTCCGGCCGGCGACATGCCGAGCGTATGAACCTGATCAAGAATTCTTAAGCGATGGAAGGTTCCGCATGATCATCGGCATTGGCAGCGATCTGATCGACATTCGCCGTGTCGAGAAATCCATCGAGCGCTTCGGCGAGCGCTTCACCCATCGCTGCTTCACCGAGATCGAGCGCGCGCGTTCTGACCGCCGGGCAAATCGTGCCGCATCCTATGCCAAGCGTTTCGCTGCCAAGGAGGCCTGTTCCAAGGCGCTGGGTACCGGCATAGCCCAGGGCATCTTCTGGAAGGACATGGGCGTCGTCAACCTGCCGAGCGGCAAACCGACCATGGTTTTATCAGGCGCCGCCGCCCTGATCCTCGAATCGCTGCTGCCCGCGGGCCACAGGCCCGCCATTCATTTGACAATAACGGATGATTATCCCTTGGCGCAGGCCTTCGTCATTATCGAGGCGTTGCCCGAGAGCTTCTGATCGCGACCTCTCGTCGCTTTTGGTGTTGTCGCCATTGCCGCAACCGACCGAAGCCGCTAGAGAGAACGACAGAAAGAATTGCGCCTCCGCGGCGTCTTGAAGGAATAAGACTGCGTGTCCGAAAAAGTCGAAGCCAAGCCGAATGCCCTCTGGGAAAATATCAAAGTCATCATCCAGGCGCTGATTTTGGCGATGGTGATCCGTACGGTGCTGTTCCAGCCCTTTACCATTCCGTCCGGTTCGATGATGCCGACGCTGCTCGTCGGCGACTACATCTTCGTCAATAAGTTCGCTTACGGCTATTCGAAATATTCGCTGCCCTTCTCGCCTGACGTCTTCAGCGGCCGCCTGTTCGGCGCCGATCCGAAGCGTGGCGACATCGTCGTCTTCCGCTTCCCGCCAAACCCTGAGGTTGATTACATCAAGCGCTGTATCGGCCTGCCGGGTGACCATATCCAGGTTACCGACGGCGTGCTCTACGTTAACAGCAAGCCGGTTCCGAAGGTGGCGGACGGCAGCTTCACCTCGGATTACAAGCTTGATCCGGGTGCGGATGTGCCGGTGTTCCGCGAAACGCTCGACAACGGCAAGACCTATGACACGCTTGATCAGTCTCCGGTATCGCGCGGCGACAACACCCGCGAGTTCATCGTGCCGGAAGGCCACTATTTCATGATGGGCGATAACCGCGACAACTCGCTCGACAGCCGCTTTGACGTCGGCTTCGTGCCTGCGGAAAATCTTGTCGGCCGCGCCAGCGTCATCTTCTTCTCGCTCGGCAACGATACCTCCTTCCGCGAAATCTGGAAGTGGCCGACGAACATGCGTTGGGATCGCCTCTTCAAGGTTGTTGAATGAGTAAGGCGCAGACGCTTTCTGCGGCGGACCGCGCAAAGCTTGAAGGCCTGATCGGTCATGACTTCGCTGAAAAGGAGCGCCTGGATCGCGCGCTGACCCATGCCAGCGCCCGCACGGAAAAGGGCAGCAATTACGAACGGCTGGAATTCCTCGGCGACAGGGTCCTCGGGCTCTGCATCGCCGAGCTTCTGTTCCGCACTTTCGGCACGGCGGGAGAAGGCGAGCTCTCGGTTCGCCTCAACCAGCTCGTCAGTGCTGAAACCTGTGCCGCGGTCGCCGACGAGCTCAATCTTCACCTCTATATCCGCACCGGCGCCGATGTGAAGAAATTGACCGGCAAGCGCATGATGAACGTGCGCGCCGACGTCGTCGAAAGCCTGATCGCCGCGATCTATCTCGACGGCGGCCTCGAAGTTGCCCGCCGGTTCATTCTGCGTTACTGGCAGGGCAGGGCGGTGCGGGCCGATGGCGCCAAGCGCGACGCCAAGACCGAGCTGCAGGAATGGTCGCACGCGAAATTCGGCGTCACGCCGATCTACCGGGTTGATGAACGCAGTGGACCGGATCATGATCCGCGCTTCAAGGTGACGGTGGAAGTTGCTGGCATTAAGCCCGAAACCGGCGTAGAGCGGTCGAAGCGTGCCGCCGAACAGGTCGCGGCAACGAAGATGCTCGAGCGCGAAGGCATTTGGCAGCAATCGTCTGCCGGAAACTGACGGGACAATGACACAAGAAGAAGATATCGCGGCCGAAGCTGCCGCAGAAACCAATGGTCCGACGCATTCGGGCTTCGTCGCGCTGATCGGGCCGACCAATGCCGGCAAGTCGACGCTGGTGAACCGCCTCGTCGGCGCCAAGGTCTCGATCGTCAGCCATAAGGTACAGACGACGCGGGCCATCGTTCGCGGCATCGCGATCCACGACAATGCCCAGATCGTCTTCATGGATACGCCCGGTATCTTCAAGCCGCGCCGCCGGCTTGACCGTGCCATGGTAACCTCGGCCTGGGGCGGTGCGAGGGATGCCGATTTGATCGTGCTGCTGATCGACAGCGAGCGCGGCCTGCGCGGCGATGCCGAAGCCATCCTCGAAGGCCTCAAGGAAGTCCGGCAACCGAAGATCCTGCTGCTCAACAAGATCGACCGCGTCAACCGCGAGGATCTGCTCGCACTGGCCGCTGCCGCCAACGAGAAGATCGCTTTCGAGCGCACATTCATGATATCAGCCGAAAATGGCTCCGGCTGCGACGACCTCATGGACTATCTGGCGAAAACGCTCCCGGAGGGGCCGTGGTACTATCCGGAAGACCAGATCTCCGATCTGCCGATGCGCCAGCTCGCCGCCGAGATCACCCGAGAGAAGCTGTTTCTGCGCCTGCATCAGGAGCTTCCCTATGCCTCGCATGTCGAAACGGAGAAGTGGGAAGAGCGCAAGGACGGCTCGGTGCGGATCGAGCAGGTGATCTATCTTGAGCGCGACAGCCAGAAGAAGATCGCGCTCGGCAAGGGTGGTGAAACCATCAAGGCGATCTCGACTGCGTCGCGTAAGGAATTGTCGGAGATCCTCGAACAGCCGGTCCATCTCTTCCTGTTCGTCAAGGTTCGCGAGAATTGGGGTGATGATCCCGAGCGGTTCCGCGAAATGGGTCTCGATTTTCCGAAATAAGCATGGCAAGGATGTCATCGGGTAGACGCTGGCCTCTGCTGGCGCGCCGGTTTTGCGACGGCAAGGGCAAGTATGGCGACGTCGAGACCCATCAATTCGTTCAAGACCCCATGCGAGCAATGTCCTTTGCGGCCGTTGCCGCATTTCAGGGAATTCAGTCGCGACGAGCTGGAATTCGTCTCGAGCTTCAAAAGGGGTGAGCTTGCCGTCGATGCCGGCTCCACCATCCTCGTCGAGGGAGCCCATAGCGCTCATCTCTTCACGGTGCTCTCCGGCTGGGGCTTCCGCTACAAGATGCTGGAGGACGGGCGTCGCCAGATTCTGAACTATATCATGCCGGGCGATCTGATCGGCCTGCAGGGAACCATCGCCGGCGAGATGCAGCACTCCGTCGAAGCGCTTTCACCCGTTTCGCTCTGTGTCTTCGAACGAGACAGGCTGATGACGCTTTACAACAAGCACGCCTCGCTCGCCTTCGACATTACCTGGATCGCCGCGCGCGAGGAGCGCATCCTGGATGAGCATCTCTTGAGCATCGGCCGCCGCACGGCGCTGGAAAGAGCAGCCTACCTGATCGCTTTCCTGTTTGAGCGCGGCCGGAAGCTCAACATCTTCAACGGCCGCAAATTTATCCCCATCACCCAGCAGCACATTGCCGACACACTCGGTCTCTCCATCGTTCACACCAACAAAACCTTGAAAAAGCTCAGCGAACGTGGGTTGATCCGCTGGCAGGAGCGCGGCTGCGAGGTGCTGAACGGCGAGGAATTGATGGTCATCGCCGGCTGGGAAGGGCTTGGAGAGGGCAAACGCCCGTTCATCTAAAGCGCGTCGCGATCTTTTAGATTCGCTCCTGGCGCTTCAGGTCTTCGTTTTACGCATGTCGTTGTCGCAAAACCGCTGCACACTTTTGCGCGACATGCTTTAGCCAAGCAGCCTGGTTATGTCTTTTTTAAATGCAGATTAGCAGCAGGGAAAATAAGGTCAGCCGACATCTTTCCTCCGATTTTGATTCTTATCGACCGGGCAGAAAAATGGTTTATTCAGAAAAGGTGGCGGAATTCACCGATAGCGTGCCATGCGGGGCACCGGAGGGCAATGATGTTGGCGAAATGGCCGGGGCGCTGCGACAAGTGCCCGACGAGGGGCATGGAATCATGAGCGCAACCCRTGTTCTGGTTCTTGAAGACAGTCTGATCATCGCGATGGAGGCGGAAGATATTTTGCGCCTGGCAGGTGTCGAGAGCATCGATATCGTCGGCAGTTTGGAACAGGCGAGGGCTGCCATCGCTGCGGAGAAATATGATTTCGCCCTTCTCGACGTCAATCTCGGCGAGGGCATGAGCTTCGGATTTGCCCGCCATCTTCTCGATATCGGCATCCCCTTCGGCTTCGTCAGCGGCTATTCCGATACAGGCGATTTCCCGGCCGACCTGCAGCAAATACCGCTTCTGGTGAAACCGTTCGACGAAACGGCAATGCGTGAATTCCTGCAGAGGCTTTTCCCGGCTGTAGCCTGATGCGGTCCATGACAGAAGTGGTCCATGACAGAAACCGGGCCTTGGATTAGGATGGATTCGTCAGCCGCAGGGACTTCTTTCGATGCAATGGCAGGATCAGGCGATCATTCTGGGCGTCAAGCGCCACGGCGAGACGAGCGTCATTGCCGAGGTGATGACGCGTGATCGCGGCCGTCATCTCGGCCTGGTGCGTTCCGGCCGCTCGCGCGCCATGCAGCCGGTGCTGCAGGCGGGCAACGCCGTGGAGGTCATCTGGCGTGCCCGGCTTGACGAGCATCTCGGCGAATTCCGCGTCGAGCCCGTGACGCTGCGCGCCGCCCGCCTGATGGAAACGGCGACCGCCGTCTACGGAGTTCAGGCGATGGGCGCGTTGCTGCGGCTGCTGCCGGAGCGTGACCCGCATCCGCACCTCTTCGATGCGCTGGAGGTCATCCTCGATCACCTGCACAACCCGGCTGATGCCGGCGAACTCTTCGTACGCTTCGAGCTTGCGGTGCTGAATGATCTCGGCTTCGGCCTCGATCTCGCCGAATGCGCCGCGACCGGCGCCCGTTCCGATCTCGTCTATGTCTCGCCGAAATCCGGCCGCGCCGTCAGCCGCGCCGCGGGTGCGCCCTGGGCGGACAAAATGCTGCTCCTGCCGCCGTTCCTCAGCGTCGAAGGCAATCATGCGGCCGACTTCGATAGTCTCTCAGCCGCATTCCGTCTCACAGGGTTCTTTCTGCATCGCCATGTTTACGAGCCGCGCGGCATCGAGGCGGCAACTGCCCGCGACGGTTTCGTTCAGGCGGCGCTCAAGGCGCTTAATCCAGCCTTGCGGACGCTTTCCGGCCCGAATGGTATTTCCGCCTGACCTCGTTTTTTACGGGTGCAAAACATCCTCCGGATTTGGCGGTTTACCTGCCCATGAGCGCTTCCTATGTGTTCACAGGATTGCCAATCGAGGAGGACCTCATGCTGACCAAGACCGCATCACCGACGACGATCACGCTCTGGAACGGCCGCGAAATTCCGCGCCTCGGCATGGGATGCTGGGCGATCGGCGGCCCCTTCTTCGCCGGCGACACGCCGCTCGGCTGGGGCGATGTCAACGACGATGAATCCGTGGAGGCGATCCACCGTGCCATCGAACTCGGCATCCGCTTCTTCGACACGGCCTCGAACTATGGCGCCGGCCACTCGGAGGAGGTGCTCGGTCGGGCGATCGGCAATCGCGACGATATCGTCATCGCCACCAAGTTCGGCTTCGCCACAGATCCGGCTACCAAGCAGGCAACCGGCGCCTTCGCCGATGAGGCCTTCATCCGCCGTTCGGTCGAGACCTCGTTGCGCCGCCTCAAGCGCGAGCGCCTCGATCTCCTGCAGTTCCATCTCAATGATTTTCCGCTGGATCAATCGGATGCCGTCTTCGATACGCTGGAGGCGCTGCGCGCCGAAGGCAAGATCGACGCGTTCGGCTGGAGCACCGATTTTCCCGATCGCGCCGCCCGTCATACCGGCCGCCAGGGCTACGTCTCGGTCCAGCATACGATGAACGTCTTCGAGCCGGTGCCGGAGATGATTGCGGTGATCGAGGGGAAGGGGCTGATCTCCATCAATCGCGGTCCGCTGGCGATGGGTCTGCTCACCGGCAAGTTCACCGCTGACAAGGCAGTGGGYGCCAAGGATGTCCGCGGTGCTGCGCTCGAGTGGATGGTCTATTTCAAGGATGGCCGCATGGCCCCGGAATTCGCTGCAAGGCTCGATGCCGTCCGCGATCTCCTGACATCAGGCGGCCGCACGCTGACGCAGGGCGCGCTTGCCTGGCTCTGGGCACGCTCGCCGCGCACCCTTCCCATCCCGGGCTTCCGCACCGTCGCCCAGGTGGAGGAAAATGCCGGCGCGCTGGAGAAGGGACCCCTGTCGGCCGATGTCATGGCAGGCATCGACACCGCACTCGCGCGCGTGTGACGATTCTAGAGCGGTTCAGCTTTTCACGGAAGCGCAGAACCGCTCTAACTCTTTGTATTCACGCAATTCCGGACGGAAAACCGCTTCGCACTTTTCCTGGAATTGCTTCTATGCTGCGGCGCGACGCTTGAGCGCCCAGCCTTCCGGCCTCTCTTCAATGATGCTGACGGTGTCACCGATCGTGATCTTGCCACTGCCGCGTGGCGTGACGTTCCAGCCGAAGAGCGGGCCGGGCACGCGCCGGTCGGCCGACATGCGGATGCGGCCCATGGCCGGCATCGGGTTTGGTCCCTCGCGGGACCCGGTCAACTGGTCCTGAGTCGTCATGATGCAGCGGGAACAGGGTTTGACGAGATCAAAGCGGATGCCGGCGATCTCGATCGCCGCCCAGCGGTCCTCCGGCCAGGCTTCGTCCGTATCGATGACGACGTTCGGACGGAAGCGTTCCATGCCGACACTGCCTTCGCCATGGGCGGCGAGATCGGCATTCAATGCCTTCAGCGAGCCCGTCGTCGCCACCAGGATCTGGTAACCGTCGGTAAAGGTGACAGGCGTGCCTTCGCCAGCCCATTCGGCATTCGCCGTCCGCCGCGCCTGCCCGTCGAAGAAGACCAGCCGCACCTCGCGGCCAAGCCATTCGGAAAGCTGCCGGTTGCTCTCCGGATCGGCGACGGCGGCGCTGACGGCAGATTTCCAAACGATCACATCCATGCGGTTTTCAGGCTGAGGCGCTGCTACCGATATGTCCGTTTTCCCCTGCATCAGCAGCCGAAAGGCGCTTGCCTCCGGTCGCACCTCGATGCGCGCGAGATCTGGCAGTTCGCGTTGGGTGATGAAGTGACCCTGCGCATCGGTGATCATCGCCCGTCGGTCGCCGGGAAGTCCGTAACCGTCGATGTCGGCGGCCGGCAGCGCAATGCCGCGGGCGCTCTTGAGCGGGTAGATGAAGAGGTCGCTGACACGCATGTTGTGCTCCTAGATTTCGTCCATGAATTCCGAGAGGAAATCGCGCAGGCTTTTGTCACGCGCGGCCGCCAGCCTGCGGCCGGTCTCGGTCTGGAACCCTTCCGCCAGTTTGAACAGCTTCGTCTGGAAATGGTCAATGGCATAACGCTTGTCGTCGAGCGGGCGGTCCGCCGCCGCCGGGTCGAACGGATCGTAGAGCCCGGATCCCAGTCGCCCGGCGATATAGAAGCAGCGGGCGACGCCGACCATGCCGATCGCATCCAGCCGGTCGGCATCCTGCAGGATCTTCGCTTCCAGCGTCTGCGGCGTCACCCCGGCCGAGAAACTATGCGCGGTGATTGCGTGGGCTGCTGCTTCAATATCCGCCTCGCTCCAGCCGAGTTCTGCCAGGATCGCCGATGCCTTCTCCGCCGCCAAAGCCGATGCTCTTGCCCGCAGCGGCGAATTCTTCTCGACTGCGACGCAGTCATGCAGCAGCACGGAAGCGGCAAGCACCCGACCGTCGCCGCCTTCTCCCTCATGGATGCGCATGGCATTCCTGAAGACGCGCAGGATATGGGCAAGGTCGTGCGAGCCGTCGTCGCCATCGGCAGCATGCGCAATCAGCGCCGCGGCAAGCGTTTCGTGTGGGGAGAAAGCTTCAGCCGCGAACATAGCGCCACCTGTCATGAGGAAGATCGTTTTCCGCCGATAGGCATCGGCGCGGAATGGAATGCGGGCGGTAAAAGGATGCGACAACGAAGATCTCAGGAATCGCAGCCGATTTTGTAGCGGCTTGCCGTGCGAGTCGCAATCGAGGGGGATCTCAGTGCTTGGCTTCAGGAAGATGCGTCACGCCGCCGTTCGGCGGCAGGGAGAGAAGATGGGGCACGTCACGCGCCGGTCGCGGCGGACTGATGTGATAGCCCTGGATTTCGTCGCATTCCTCGCATTCGAGCAGCGCCAGTTGGGCGGCCGTCTCGACGCCCTCGACGGTGACGCGCATGCCGAGCGCATCGCCGAGCAGGATGATCGCGTGCATGATCGCATGCGCTTCCTTGTTGTCGACGATGTCGTTGACGAAGGACTTATCGATCTTGATCTTGTCGAAGGGGAAGCTCGAGAGATAGCTCAGTGAGGAATAGCCGGTTCCGAAATCGTCCATCGAGATGCGGATGCCGCGCTCCTTCAGCGCATGCAGGATCGGCAGCACGTCGCTCAGATTTTCCATCAGCACGCTCTCGGTGATTTCGAGTTCAAGCCGCGACGGCGACAGCGCCGCGGCGGCAAGCGCCTCGCTGACATCTTGCGTCAGGTCGCTGCTGCTGAATTGGATTGCCGAAACGTTGACGGCGATCTTGATGCCCTCCGGCCATTGCGCTGCATCGT
This sequence comes from Rhizobium sp. 01N447_2, assembly GCF_056399245.1. Taxonomy (NCBI): domain Bacteria; kingdom Pseudomonadati; phylum Pseudomonadota; class Alphaproteobacteria; order Hyphomicrobiales; family Rhizobiaceae; genus Rhizobium; species Rhizobium sp. 01N447_2. The sequence continues at coordinate 36,297 of NZ_JBFTQY010000079.1, read as the reverse complement.
TGCAGGCCCGGTGCAAAACCCAACGGCCGATATCAACGACAAGGCCGACCTCTTCGGCAAGCGGAATGAAATCCATCGGCGGAACGCGGCCTCGAGCTGGGTGGTTCCAACGGATCAACGCTTCGAAACCACAGATGCGCCGCTGCACGAGGTCATAAAGCGGCTGGTAGTGCAGCTCGAATTCTTCATTCTCAACGGCTGCTCTGAGGTCCGCCTCCAGCGCGTGGCGCAACTGGATCTGCGCTTCCATCTCGCTGGCGAAGAAACGTTCGCGTTTGCGCCCGTCCGCCTTGGCATGTGACAGCGCCACGCCGGCATTTTTCAACAGGATATCGGTTTCCTCGCCATCCTCAGGGGCGATTGCGATGCCCATGGAGACGCTGAGTTCCACCTGTTTTTCGCCGTGGAGGAATGGTTTGGAAAGCTCCCGGCGGATCCGCTCGGCAAGCGCCGTCACGTTCCGGGGCTGCTGCTTGCCCGTCTGCAGGATGGCGAATTCGTCCGAGCCGAGGCGCGCCAGGGTGTTTTCCGAACCGGCCGAGGCTCGGATGCGCTCGGCGACCTGCAGCAGGATCTTGTCGCCGGCCGAAACGCCCATCGTGTTGTTGATCGATTTGAACCGGTCGAGATTGAGGTGAACGAGGGCAATCTGCTGATCTGGCCTGCGCTCTGTGAGCGTCGCATCCACCTGCTCGCGGAAATGAATGCGATTCGGAAGGCCGGTGAGCGGGTCGTGGTGGGCGAGATAGGTGATGCGCTCGGCCGCCCTTCGATCCTCGGTAATATCGGCATGAATGGAAATGTTGCTGCCGTCGGAAAGGATAGTCACCATGCTCTGGATGATGCGGCCATCGTCCATCAACCATTCGCGCCGACGGAGACTACTGCTCCTTACGGTTGCGGAAGAATGTCGCCCGGCCCGCCGGCCGGGCTTGGTGCTGGCGCTCTCCGTGCCGCGCATTTTGGCCGTGAGATCGGCGATTGTCGCGCCGGCAATGACATCTTCGTCCGTCAGGTCGAAGAGCTGGCGGAAGCGGGTGTTGGAAAGCGTCAGCCGCTGGTCGGAGTCGAAGACGCTGAGACCGAGCGGCAGGTTGTTGAGGATGATTTCGAAGAGTTTTTTCTGTCCGTCGAACGCTTGGCTGAGGGCGGAAATATTGCCTGTCAGCGCATGGTTTTCCCTTAGCAGCGTTTCCGCGCTTCTCTCGATTTCGTCATAGTTGCTTTCATGGACGCGATAGGTCGCGATCACAAGATCCATCAGGCGCTGCGCATCGATCGATCCGTCGGCGGTGACGGCCTCGGTGCATTGCCGCCAGAAAAGCGCTTCAGCTTTCATGTGAATGCGTCTCGCGGGACGATAGCGGAGGGAAGCGTCCTCGTTTGATGAACGTGCCTCATTTCGCCGGACATAGAAGACCTTTCTAAAATGAATACAGAGATTGATATTGATGAGCTGGACGCCTGCTGGTGATGCGTGAATGCCCATTTTGTATGGGCCGGATTAATATTCGGTTGCAGTGCAGCAGAGACCTCGCTGCGTTAGGCGTCTGTTTTATATGTGAAAAATACCTGAAATACGGAGAAAAGCGGCCCCCTGATGCTGGCAGAGGCCTGCGCTCGAGCATTCCGTTAACTTTTGTCAATCATCGTTAATGAGAAGTTAACAACTTATTGACGCACTGCGCAAATCAGTTTAACCACCGAGTCAACAGTGATTTTCCAAGTTCGTATTGCGTACAAACACCACCGGCAAAATGCGGTGAATGGAGGTTTGTATGACCAGCACCACATCCGTTTCAGACACGTCATATGCATATCTGGCGACTCTTTCGCGTCTCGATGCTAATGGCGATGGCGTCCTCAGCCGCGGCGAACGTGCCGCCGATGAGAAGCCCGGCATCATCAAAGAGCTCCTCGACGAGGACAAGAACAGCGACACGCAGCCGAAATTTTCCGGCAGCCTGATCGCGCTGATGATGAACACGCGTGACAGTGCCACGGCAAGCAGCATCGCCGTTTCCTATCCATTACAGCAGACCGCGCCGGCGACAGGCGATCAGCCCGAGGATCTCTACCGCAAGACCTACGGCCAGTTCGATTTCGACGCGGTCGCCTGAACGGCGTCCCGATTCGGATGATCAAGCCGGCCGTTGGCCGGCTTTTCTCGTTACGTCTTCTTCGTTCGATCTTCCTCGGTCAGGAACACCTTCCGGTTTGACACGTTCAGAAGGACAACCGGACGGAAGGAGATCTCCATGAAAGCCATGCGCATTATCGCCGCCCTGAGCCTGCTTGCGGTTGCATTGCCGGCGGGCGCTCAGGACAAGCAGACGGCGGTCGCCAATTTCGTCGGCAAGGACGGCAAGGAGGACGGTCGCGCGCAACTGACGGCTGCCGCCACTGGCGGCGTCCTGATCGAAGTCGAGATATCGGGACTGCCGGTGAATAAATGGGTGGCCTTCCATGTTCATGAGACCGGCCGCTGCGACGCCGCGACCCATCACGAATCGGCGGGCGGCCACTTCAATCCTGAGAAGGCCGAGCACGGCATTCTTGCCGCCAAGGGTCCGCACGCCGGCGATATGCCCAATCAATATGTCGGGGAGGACGGCGTGCTGCGGGCACAGATCTTCGACAGCATGGTCACGCTCGACGGCAAGACCGACGGCATTCGCGGCCGCGCATTGATGGTTCACGCCAATTCGGATGATTACCGGAGCCAGCCTTCAGGCGATGCCGGGGAAAGACTGTCCTGCGGCGTCATCCAATAGCCTACGGCATAATTCCTTAAATCGGAATCGATTGAAGGACAAAACTATGCAGCAATTCAAAGTGTACAGTGTCGCGAGTCTTCAAAAAGACCCCGCGGCGCTGCAATGTCTTACTGCCGCGTCGGCATCGGCTTTACGGCAGCCGCCTTACCGTTGGACTTTTTTTCCGGCGCGGCATCTGAATCATCCGGCACAGCGTTAGGATTGTCGTCGAAGGCAAGTTTCACGCGCTTCACCATGTCACGGCTGACCAGCCACCAATCACCTGTCTTTGCCCAGTAGCGCAGCGCTACGGAGATCGTGCCGTCACCAAGGCTGTCGATGAAGACGCTGGGGGCCGGTGACGTCAGCACCCTGGAATCGGCTTTGGCAAGGTTCATCAGCGTCTCCATCGCCAGATCGATGTCATCCGCATAGGCGACGCTGATTTTCAGCTCGTTCCGCCGGGTAGGCTCGCGGGTGAAATTGGTAATGGGCGTATTCCAGAGCGTCGAATTCGGCGCCAAACGGTAGAGCCCGTCGCCGGTTTTGAGCTCGGTTGCAAACAATCCGATTTCGCGCACCGTGCCGGCCACGCTGCTGGTCTCGATATATTCGCCGACGCGGAAAGGCCTGAGGATCAGCAGCATAATGCCGGCGGCGATATTCTGCAGCGTCCCTTGCAGCGCCAGTCCGATCGCCAGGCCTGCTGCGCCGAGGGTTGCGATGATCGAAGCGGTCTGGACGCCGAATTGACCGAGGACGGTGATGAACACCAGGATGAGCAGCGCATAGCGCAGCACATTGGTGAAGAACCGGGCCAGCGTCTCGTCGATGCCATGAACCCGCGACAGACCTTCATAGGCCCAGCGGCTGGTAAAACCGGCCAGCGCCCAGCCAAGAACGAGCAGGATCACCGCCCCGAGGACGGAGAAGGAATATTGCACCGCAAGCGCGCTTGCCTGGCTGAGTGCCGATTGCGTGGCGAGGAGGACATCGGCTGCTTGTTGTTCCATGATCTGGCCCTGTCGATTGTACGTGGTCGGGGGCTAGATGGAGCGGCTGGAGGCAGCGTCAACCACCAACGGCGTCCCGGATCGCAAGCACCAAGGGCGCATTGCCGTCGGCATCCGCACCGCGTCCGATTGCCCGCACCGCCGCGACCAGCCGGCCGCCGCGGCCGAGCAACGCGTCACCGATCTCGATCAGTCGGGCATTCGGCGTCGCGAAAGGTGAGGCGGTTCGGAGCCGGCGGGCAAGCGTTTCCTCGCTCTGATCCGGTGCGAGCGACAGCGCGGCGATGAGGGCTGCCGCCGGTGACCGCGACACGCCCATCCAGCAATGGATGAGCAGCGGCGTCTCCTGTCGCCACGATGCGGCAAAGTCGATAATTGCTCGCACATGCGTCTCGTCAGGCGCCACGAGATCGCCGGTGCCTTTGAAGACGATGTCGTTCATGCCAAGCGTCAGATGACGTTCGGCCGCGATCACGCCGGGTCGGTGAAAGGCCTGCTCCTTGGCGATCAGGCTGATCATATCGCGCGCCTTATGGCGCACCGCCATTTCGGCAATGCGCGACAGCGGCGAGACGACGATAAAGGTCACGACACCATCTCCCGCTCGGCCTCGATCGCCGCGAAGCGCTCGCAGAACAATCGCTGCGCCTCGATCGCCGGCAGGGGCTCGATCATCAGCATGTCCTTGCTGATGCCGCGTGGCTGGCCGAAGAATTTCTGCGCCTCGGCGGGGGTGAAGCCGGCGAGCACCGTCGCCTCGAAATAGGCAGCGATCGTGTCGGCCTTCTTGATCCGGTCTTTGAGATCGCGCGAGGGATGCGGCGGCAGGCCGAAGCGCAGGTGCACGGCGGCTTCGAGCCGCTTTTCTACCGTCTTGTAGCCGCCGCCGACCACCGATTTGAACGGCGATATCATATCGCCGATCACATATTCGGGTGCGTCGTGCAACAGCGCCATCAGGCACTCCTGCGGCCGCGCATCGTTGAAGCGGCGAAAAATATCCTCGACGACGAGACTGTGCTGAGCCACCGAAAAAGCATGATCGCCGGAGGTCTGGCCGTTCCAGCGGGCCACGCGCGCAAGCCCATGAGCGATGTCGGCGAGTTCGACGTCGAGCGGCGAGGGGTCGAGCAGGTCGAGCCTGCGCCCGGACAGCATGCGTTGCCAGGCACGCGGCGCTTTCGTCGTTGTCACGCGCTGGCCTCGTCGGCGCTGGCGGGAAAGACAAGGCCGGACCATGCCGGCAGGATGAGAGAAACAGGCGTTTCTCCGGCCAGCAGAGGCGTGCCTGCGGCCATCGCCGCGCCGGCGCGGTCGATGCGCACGATCGCAAGTCCACTACCGCCTTCGACCGAACCGAGCGTTCCCACCGGCTTGCCGGCGGCGGTGATCTCCGTCCCTGTCTCCGGCAAGGCTGTTGCGGCGGACACCGTGACGACGCGCCGGCGCGCGGTGCCGCGGTGCTGCATGCGCGAGACGACCTCCTGGCCGACATAGCAGCCTTTCCTGAAGGAGAGCCCACCGTTGAAATCCATCAGCACGTCATGCGGGAAGGCGTCCTGCAGGGCGAAGTCCGATCCTGATGTGACGATGCCGTGGCTGATTCGCAGCGCGTCGTAGAGCGCTTCTTTGCCATCACCAAGTTTGCCGGGCCGGCGGATCAGCGTGATGCCCGCCTTGGTGAAGCGGCTGTCCCGGACGCCCTGGCTGCCCCGGACGCCTTGGCTGTCCTCGGCATCCTCGCCCCAGCAAACGGTGACGCCCTCTTCGGTGCTTGGCGCAAGTGTGACGGCGGCGCGCAGCTTGTACATCGTCAACCGCTTCAGCAGGCTGTCGCGCTGGCCGGCATCGGTTTCGATCATGTAACCGTCGCCGTCCTGCCAGATCATGAAATCGAACAGGATCTTGCCCTGCGGCGTCAAGAGTGCCCCGGGCCGCGCCTCGTCGGGCCCAAGCGAGGTGATATCGGTGGTGATCAGGTTTTGCAGGAAGGGTTGGGCTTCCGCGCCGCTGACGAAGAGCAATGAGCGGTCTTTCAGGAATACGGCTGGCATGGCGGAACCTGTCGCGTTGGTCATCGCTCAGAGGTATGTCTTCATGAGCTGGATCGCAAGCGCCATGCGAGACGTGAAAGGCGCAGCCAAGACGGGTGTCAGTCGCCCGCCGTGAAGAATTTCCATTTGCCCTCAGGCGTGATGCCGAGGCGATAGAAATTGTATCCGCCGAATTCCTGCATGTCGGAGAGATCGCCGGCCGTGACGATGCGCAGCAGCTCGACGCGCTCCGGCGGGGTCAGCGACTTCAGGTCCTTTTCGGCAAAATAGGGCCAGACATACATGTCGTCTGCTGTGCCCTGGCCGACATGCACGAAGCCGGTCGAGATGATGTCGAGCATGATGGCAAGGATCTCGTCGCCGTCGGGATCGCCCGATAGATCCTTCAGCGTGCCGATAGGATCGTCGGTCGGCTCGCCCACAGTCACCTGCGTCTGGTCGGCGCCGGTACCCATCAGCGGTCGCAGCCGCTCGAGATCGCCGGACGCGGCCGCCTCGACGATCTGCTCGCGCATCTTGCGAACCGGCTCTGGCACCTTGCTGATGTCGTAGATTACCTCGACGGGCTTGGAACTGTCCTGAGCGCCCGGCGTCTTGTCGGCACCCTGATTGTTCTGGCTGTTGACCAGCGGATCGGCCATGGGGACGCCGGGAGTGGTCTGCGGCTGGCTCTGTCCCTGAGCGCTTCCTTGCGCGGGCGGCGTGTCGTTGGCCGCCTGGCCGGGGATCTTGTGCAGTTCGGAAAGCGCGTAGGCTGCCGGCGCAAGGAAAACATTGCCGGCGGCGAGGCTGAACGCAAGCAGCACCGGCGCGAGCGAAATTCGCGAAACTTTCTCTTTACCGGTGTGCATCAAACTCTCTGATAACAATTATTGCAGGGTGCGGTTCGCGGAGAATTCGCCGGCAAGCATGCGCTCACGCAGCGAATCCAGCAGGGCTTCGGCGCTCTTTTCACCATGCAATCTGATCGTCTCGCGCAGCGCATGTGCAATGGCGGCATCAGCGATGATTTCAGGCTCGATACCGTCGGCCATGCCATCGGCCCAAGCCTCGTTCTGGTACTCCAGAGCTGCCTGCATCTTTTCGTGGACGATCATGTCGTCGATGTCGTTGAGGCTTGCTTCCATTGTCTTTTCCTCAGAACTTCTCATGTCTTACTGCACCGTTAACAACACTAACAGCCTTTTCCCAAAACGACACGTCCGCATGCGAAAACAGGTTAATTAAACGTCAATTTCCAAAGCGCGAGGTAATTTCTGTGGCAAGTGTTGCACCTTCGTTACGGTAGCGCTCTTCTGCCACGATGGCCGCCGGGGTGCAATCCGTATAGACCGAGGCGAAGGCGCGATAGCCGCGATTGAAYGCCGCTGTGAGCTTTTCCTTGCGCAACTGCTCGTTGCCGGTCTCCGAATCGAGCAGCTGCTGCATGCCGTTTCGCCACTCGTCGCCACCCGCTGCCTTGCAGAGCGTTCTCAGATAATGCACCGAACCCAGCACCTCGGCGAACCGTGCCAGCTTGTCGTCATAGGGCACGCTCACGATCGGCGGCGCAATCTGCTCCTCCTGTGGAGGCGGCGTATTCTTGCCCTGCGCCATCGTGGGGCCGGCGAGCACGAGCAGGGACAGGAAAACGCGTCGAACGGGAATCATGCTCGTAGTTGATACGCTCAGCATGACAGCAACAAGGCGTGCTTCAAAGTTTCCACGTCTATTCGCCGCCCGCCAGCCGCTCAGCGCATTCGAGCACGCTCTGCGGTACGGGCAATTGCCGGATTTCCTCCACCGTGTACCAGCCGAGGCCTGCCGCATCGTCGGCGGCTTCTGCCACCGCGTCCCGATCCGCATCGACGCGAAAGACCGACAGCAGGAAATGGCTCTTGACGCTGCCGTCGGCCGCATGCGTCTTCAGGTCGTAGGTCGAAAACAGCCGCGGATTCCGTGCCGAAATGCCGGTCTCTTCATGGAATTCGCGCAATGCCGTTTGCTCCGGCGTTTCGCCAGGCTCGGCGCGCCCGCCGGGAAAGGCGTACATGTCGGCGGAAGGCGGGTTGCGGCGCAACACGAGGAGGAATCGTCCGTCGCGTTCGAGAATGGCGGCGGAGGCGGCTCTGGCGGTCATCGGGGCCTGCTCTTGCTGTGATCGCCCATCTTATCGGATGAAGAGTGCGACGGAGATTCGGCTCTGGCTGTGGCTGGTCGAGAGCCGCGTGCCGGATCGTTACGATATCGGCGGCGCGCTGATCTGCCTTGCCGGCGCCAGCCTCATCCTCTTCGCACCGAGAGGCTGAGGCGCCTTGACCGGACACGAGCCGGGTGTAAAGACAGGCCGATGTGTGGACGTTTCGCCCTGACAAGCTCCAGCGCCGACCTGAGCGACTTCTTCTCCGGTCTCGATCTCGACGATTTTCCGGCGCGCTACAACATCGCGCCGACGCAACCGATCCTCGTCGTCATATCCGGCGAGGGCAGGGAGCAGGGCAGCAACTTGGCCGACCGGCGCGCCGTGCTCGTGCGCTGGGGCCTCACGCCGGGCTGGGTCAAGGATCCGAGAGATTTTCCGCTGCTGATCAACGCGCGCTCCGAAACCGCGATTGGCAAGGCTTCCTTCCGCGCCGCCATGCGTCATCGTCGCGTGCTCATTCCGGCCTCCGGTTTCTATGAATGGCATCGCTCGTCCAAGGAAAGCGGCGAGCGGCCGCGGGCCTACTGGATCAGGCCGCGCCAGGGTGGGGTCATCGCCTTTGCCGGGCTGATGGAGACATGGTCTTCGGCCGACGGCTCCGAGGTCGATACCGGCGCGATCCTGACGACATCAGCCAATTCAGCCATATCGGCGATCCACGATCGCATGCCAGTCGTCATCAAGCCCGAAGATTTCTCGCGCTGGCTCGATTGCAAGACGCAGGAGCCACGCGAGGTGGTCGACCTGATGCAGCCCGTTCAGGACGATTTCTTCGAGGCCGTCCCGGTCTCCGACAAGGTCAACAAGGTCGCCAATATGGGTCCCGACCTGCAAGAGCCGGTCGTCATCGAAAAGCCGCTGAAGGCGCCCGAGAAGCAAAAGCCGGACGACGGCCAGCTCAGCTTCTTCTGAACACTATCCGCCGCACCAGCAGGCCCGTCGGCGACCTATCGGCGCCGACATCTCACATAAGCGGCGGCGATGCGTCGCTTCGTCCATCAGGTTTTTCAGGTTGTGCTTATGTCGCCAGTGCGTTGTCGGGAGATTTCCGGCGATCGCCTCGTCATTCACTTCCTCAGCGGTGCCTAACGCATGCAACCCGAAAGCACGCATGATTCCAATGTGAAGCCTCTTGCCTCAAGCGGATTTCTTGACGCTGGTCGGCCTATGCTTCGCCATCAGCGATGCTGCGGCAACAGCCTTCAGGCCGACGGGGCGATAGTTTGCGGCGAGGTCTGGCTTGGCCGCCTGCTGTTCGCTGGTACTACTCTTCTTCGAAGTCACGATACTCTCCTTGCGTGGTTCTTCCCTGGGTGTTTTATAGTTTGATGTTTCGTCACGAATAGCGACAAAATGGGGGCGTCGCTTATCAGGATTTGTAAACGCGCACCATAATTCGCGAGGCTTAACTGAAGCCTACGTTGGTTAAAACTTACTGAAGAGAGTAGTTCCAATAAAAGTGCGAAAGCGGTTTTCTGGGGAAAAGCGCGGAACAGTTTTCACCCGGATAAGCGCACGGTTTCTCCGGGGAAAACGCATGCTTTTCCCGGGGATCCGTCAGAACGAAGGGAGAGAAACATTTCCGTCATTTAAAGCATGTCGCGCAAAAGTGTGCAGCGGTTTTGCGACAACGACATGCGTAAAAACAAAGAGCTAAAGCGCGAGGGCGAATCTGAAAGATCGCGACGCGCTTTAGAGAAATCCGGAAATGCTCGGTGATCAGATGTGCCGGCCGATATCGTCGTCGCCGATGCCCGGCTCCTCGATCGTCAGCGTTCCGTATTTCCGCTGCCATTTCCGCGCGCCGAAGGGAAGCGATAGGAGGTAGGCGGCAACGGTGAAGACCATCACCTCCCAGGTGTAGCTCATTAGCAGAGCCACATAGAGCACGACGCCAAGCATCATCGGCAGCACGAGATCGCGCCGCAAGCGGTTGCCTTCCGATTTGCCTGACCAGACCGGCAGCCGGCTGATCAGCAGGAAGGCGATGAGCACGGTGTAGATCGACGAGAGATAGGCGAAGGTGCGGTCCGTCGCCAGCCCGAGGAAGCCGAGATAGACCGGCAGCAGCACCAGCATGGCGCCGGCCGGCGCCGGCACGCCGACGAAATATTCCGATTGCCAGCTCGCCTTGTTTTCGCGTTCGGCCATGACGTTGAAACGGGCAAGGCGAAGCCCGGCGGCGATCGCATAGATCAGGGCGGCGATCCAGCCGAGCGAGCGCGCCTGGTCGAGCGCGAAGACATAAACGACGAGGGCGGGTGCGACGCCGAAATTGACGATGTCGGCAAGCGAATCCATCTGCGCGCCGAATTTGGAAGTCGCCTTCATCAGCCGTGCCACACGCCCGTCGATGCCGTCGAGGAAGGCGGCGAGCAGCACCATGGAGACGGCGAGTTCGTAACGATTCTCGAAAGCCAGCCGGATGCCGGTMAGCCCGGCGCAGATCGCCAGAATGGTGATGAGGTTCGGAAAGACGAGCCGGAGCGGGATTTCGCGCAGACGCGGGCCGCGGGCGGAATCATCCGGCCCATTGGGCTCGAAAGGCGGAAAAGGCGTTTCCATATCGCGTTCCAATCGTTCCTAAAGCAATTCCAGCAAACCTGCGCAGCGGTCACTTCCGTGAAAGCTGAACCGCTTTAGCTGCGGCGGCTGATGACGGGACCCTTGGCGGAGGCGAATTCGGCGATGACGGTTTCTCCTGCAACCGCCGTCTGGCCGAGCGAGACGCGTGGCGCAGCACCGGCGGGCAGGAATACGTCGAGCCGCGAGCCGAAACGGATCAGCCCGAAACGCTCGCCGGCATCCACCGGCTCGTTGGGGTTTGCCCAGCAGAGGATGCGCCGCGCCACGAGGCCGGCGATCTGCACGACGCCGATCTGGCCGTGGCGGGTTTCGATCACCAGTCCATTGCGCTCATTGTCCTCGCTCGCCTTGTCGAGTTCGGCGTTGACGAAGCTGCCGGAGCGGTAGTTGATGCTGACGATGCGCCCGCGCATCGGCGCCCGGTTCACATGGCAATTGAAGACGTTCATGAAGACCGAGATGCGCAGCATCGGCTCGGAGCCGAGGTTGAGCTCTGCCGGAGCGGTCACCATCTGGATCGCCGAGACCTTGCCGTCGGCGGGAGAGATCACCAGATCGTCGTCCTGCGGGGTCACGCGCTCGGGATCGCGGAAAAAATAGGCGCACCAGAGCGTGAAGATCATGCCGATCCAGAAGAGCGGCTTGAAGATCCAGCCCAAGACAAGCGACGCGACGAAGAAGGCGGCAACGAAGGGATAACCCTCCTTGTGCACGGGGACGATCGTGTTGCGAACCGTGTTGAACAGGCTCATGGCTGCCGGTCTCCTTGCGTTTCCATTTTTGCTGGTTAGCGAAAAACCGTCTCCGGGGCAATGCTGCGGCCTCGGCCCTGGTTCCCACGCCGGGGTTCTGAACAACAAAAGCCGGCAGGCGTCGGTCTCCCGGCTCAGCTTGCCGGAGCAAGCCGAGTTATGACCCCCAGGTCGTCGCTTTCGCGCACCTGCTTCAGATGTTCTTCGGCCTGCGTCGCCTCGCGCTGGCGGTTCCACATCGAGGCATAAAGGCCGTTTCTTTCGAGGAGGGCGGCATGTGTTCCACGCTCGGCAATCTCGCCGCTTTTGAGCACGATGATTTCATCGGCGCTGATGACAGTCGAAAGCCGGTGGGCGATGACCAGCGTCGTGCGGTTCTTCGAAACCAGGTCGAGTGCCTCCTGGATTTCCCGTTCCGTCGTCGTGTCGAGCGCCGACGTCGCCTCGTCGAGGATCAGGATCGGTGGCGCCTTGAGGATGGTGCGGGCGATCGCCACCCGCTGCTTCTCGCCGCCCGAAAGCTTCAGCCCGCGCTCGCCGACCTTGGTTTCGAAACCCTCGGGCAGCGTTTCGATGAAATGCGCGATCTGCGCCACCTCGGCAGCGRCAAAGACTTCGCCGTCGCTGGCCGATGTGCGGCCGTAGCGGATGTTGTAGGCGACCGTGTCGTTGAAGAGCACGGTATCCTGCGGCACCATGCCGATCACCGAGCGCAGGCTCTTCTGCGTCACCGTGCGGATATCCTGACCGTCGACGCTGATTGCGCCGCTCTGGATATCGTAGAAACGATAAAGCAGGCGCGACAGCGTCGATTTGCCCGCACCCGACGGACCGACGACGGCGACCGTCTTGCCGGCCGGCACCTCGAAGGAAATGCCCTTCAGGATCGGACGGGCCGCATCATAGGCGAAGTGTACGTCCTTGAAGGAGATCGCGCCCTGGCCGATCCGAAGTTCGGTCGCATCGGGCGCGTCTTTGACTTCGGTCTGCACTTCAAGCAAATCGAACATCTGCTCGATGTCGGTCAGCCCCTGGCGGATTTCGCGATAGACGAAGCCGATGAAATTGAGCGGTACGGAAAGCTGCAGCAGCATCGAATTGACGAAGACGAAATCGCCGACCGTCTGCTCACCGCGCTGCACGGCCAACGCCGACAGCACCAGCATGATGGTCGTGCCGATGCCGAAGATGACGCCTTGGCCGAAATTCAGCCAGCCGAGCGAGGTCCAGACATCGGTCGCCGCCTTCTCATAGCGTTCCATCGATTTGTCGAAACGCTTTGCCTCCATCTCCTCATTGCCGAAATATTTGACGGTCTCGAAATTGAGGAGGGAGTCGATCGCCTTGGTGTTGGCGTCGGTATCGCTGTCGTTCATCGACCGGCGGATGGCGATGCGCCAGTCGGATGCGCGGATCGTGAACCAGATATAGGCCCAGACGGTAAAGGCGGTAACGGCGAGATAGGAGAAGCCGTAGCCCCACCAGAAGATCACTGCCGTCAGCAGGAATTCGATGACGGTCGGGACGGAGTTGAGGATCGTGAAGCGCACGATCGTCTCGATACCCTTGGTGCCGCGCTCGATGATGCGGGAGAGACCGCCGGTCTTGCGCTCCAGATGGAAGCGCAGCGACAGTTCGTGCATGTGCACGAAGGTCCTGTAGGCGAGCTGGCGCACTGCATGTTGTCCGACGCTGGCAAAGAGCGCGTCGCGCAGCTGGTTGAGGCCGAGCTGGATCAGCCGGGTGATGTTATAGGCGATGACAAGCGCGATGGCGCCGGCCAGCAGCGGCGGCACGGAGCCGGCAAGATCCATCCTGCCGTTCAGCGCATCGGTCGACCATTTGAAGAAATAGGGGACGAGCAGCAGGACGAACTTGGAGATCAGCAGAAAGACCGAAGCCCAGACGACGCGCATCTTGAGGTCTGGCCGGCCGGCCGGCCACATATAGGGCCAGAGGTTGAGAAGCGTCTGCGGCAGGTTGGAATCCGAGACTGTCTTGCCGTTTGCCATGATTGTCTCCAGCCCGGATGGGCTTGCCGCGATTCGATGCCGGCAAGAGCGCGGAACCGGGACGTGCCTGAAAGCGCTTCCCACAACCCGCAGCCGCCACCGCCAGATAGGGTGCCGGGCGGACGAATACAACAATTGCTGGGGTAAGGAAACGACGAGGCCGGGCGCTTATCCCGCCCGGTCTTGCCGTGTTGTTTTGCAGCTTAGAGATGYTGGCCGGACATGCGCTTGCGGTGCAGCTCTTCGGCATTCGGCAGTACATCCTTCGGCAGGCCGAAAATCTGGCCAGGGCGGATGCGATCGGGATTGATGATCTTGTCCTCGTTGGCGATGTAGATTGTCGTGTAGCGAACGCCGAGACCATAGGTGCGGCGCGAGATCTGCCACAGCGTGTCGCCGCGGCGAATGATAACCGCTGCGTTGTTTGCCGTCAGCGGCGCCTGTTCGATCGTCTTCGGCTGGTTGCTTCCGACATCGTTTGCGGACGGCGCTGCCGGCGCGGGTGCCACGGCGAGTTCGGCGATCATCGCGCCGAGCCTGTCGAGTGCGCTGCCCACGGATTTCGCATCCTTCGGCAGGCCCTGCAGCAGTTTCAGCGCGTTGCCGGCGATCTGAGAGGCGGAGCCTGACGTCTGCTTGAAGACATCAGGCGCATCGGCCGCAGGGCGGAAATCGGCGACGGAGCGCAGAGCGAATTCCGTTGCCGAGCGCGCCGCGGCGAGCTGCTCGGCGCCTGGCAGCTTGCCATCGGCAAACAGRCCCTTCAGCAGGCCGAAGGCCTTGCCGACTTCGGCTTTGAGTTTGTCGAGCTCGCCTTCGTCGAGCGGCACCATCGAGGGAGCGCTGTTCGTGTCGGCGGGTACCGATTGTGCGGCGACCCTCACCTGGTCGCCGGCTGGGCGATTGAAATTCACCGCCGCGCGCACGATCACCTTGCCTGCGGGATCAACGACATCGACGCGGATCTTGTGGTCGCCGACCGAGAGCGCCACCACGCCGTCGATGACGAAGTGGCCGTCGGAGCCGGCGGTATCCTGGCCGACGAGGCTGTCGTCGGCATAACCGATAACCTTGGCGTTGGGGCGCGTCGTGCCGGCAATAAAGATCTTGTTGCCCTCGATTTCGACGGCATTGACCATCACATCGGGCACATTCGCCTTATCCGATGGCGTAGCTGCGCCGGCGGAGGAGGTGTCGGTGAGGTTCGGCGCCTGCAGCGCCAGCTCGCCGGTTGGTGCAACTGTTGCGGCAGGCGCAGCCGAGCTTTCGCCCGTTGCCGGCTTGTCCGCAGGCGGGGCCATCGGATTGGAGGCATCGGCAACTTCGGTTCCGGCCTTCGGCGCGGTGATGATGCGGCTCGCCGCACCGGGTTTGGAGACCATGGCGAGCAGATTGGCGCCATTGCCGTCCTTCGGCACGGAAATGGTCGCGACTTCTTCGGAAAGCGTGCTCTTGCCGTCCTTGCCCGTGAACTTGAGCACGAGCTGGTGGTCGCCGGCCGGAAGCGGATCGTCGAGGACGGCAGCAAAATCGCCGCTCGCATCGACATTGGCCGTCGTCACCACCTTCTCGCCGTCGAGCACCTCGAGCTTGCCGTTCGGTTCGGCGGAGCCGGCGATCACCGTCGAGCCGTCGGGCTCGACGCGCAATACGTCGAAGGCCGGAAGTTTCGGGCCGGTATTCTCCGCTGCCGTGTTCGCCGCAGGGGCGGTCTCCGGCGCACCGGTCAGAGCAGCCTCTGCCTTGGCGATCGCGGCAAGCGCATCGGCAATGTTCTCAGGCAGCGATTGGACGATGGCGAGCGCCTTCGCGCCGCCGTCCTTGGCCTTGGCGGCAAGGGTCTGGGTCGCGGGATCGAGGCCCTCGGGAATAGTGAAGCCGGCAAGTGCGGTCAGCGCGTTGACGGCCTTGGTCTTGGCGGCAGTGAAAACATCGATGGCCGGGCCTTTGCCGTCCGCAAACAGCGCCTTGAGCTCGCTGAGCGATACGCCGGCATCGGCCGAAAGGCGACCGACCTGATCGGCGACCGCAGCCGCATCGCCCACAGCGGAGCGCGATGTCTTTGACGCCTCGTTAACCGTGTTCTTGAGCTCCGTGCTCGCCTGGTTGATGGCGTCGCCGACCTTGGTTGCATCGCCGCCGATACGCGGCATGACGACAAACACCATCAGTAGGATTGCGATTGCGAGGACTGCAAGAGCCAGCAAGCCGGCACGGTTCTTCATCATTATGTCTCCCAGAGCGGCAATTTGCCGTAATACCCAAAATTGCTAGCGATTCCCGTTGCTTTCCACAAGCATTCAAAGCAATTAGGCAAGCTAGGCACGCTGCTTTTCAGTCAATTTTCTTGACTGCATTGAAATGGAATAGTTGTTTTGCCCTCATGACCGAACAATCTGTATCGATTCGATCCATCTGCGTTTACTGCGGCTCCAGGCCGGGACGCGATCCTTCCCACATGGCGGCCGGGCGTGCTCTCGGAAGAGAGATCGCCGAATACGGCCTGCGCCTCGTCTATGGCGGGGGTACCAAAGGCATCATGGGCGCGGTTGCCAGCGGCGTGCTTTCAGGCGGCGGTCAGGTCACGGGCATCATTCCCGAATTCCTGATCGATATGGAAGCGACTCGCCACTCGCTCGGTCAGCTGAACGAACTCATTGTAACCCCTGACATGCATGCGCGCAAACACACCATGTTCGAGCGCTCCGATGCCTTCGTCGCGCTGCCCGGCGGCATCGGTACGCTGGAGGAGATCGTCGAGATCATGACTTGGGCGCAGCTCGGCCGCCACGAGAAGCCGATGGTCTTCGCCAACGTCAACGGTTTCTGGGATCCGATGATGGAACTGATGCGCCATATGACCGAAGAAGGCTTCCTGCACACCGCCCACCGGGTGCAGCCACTCGTCGTCGACGAGATCTCCGGCATCATTCCGGCGATCATGGCCCAGGCAGCCCAGCTCGCCGCCGATCGTGACGGCGAGGACGAGGTGATTTCGAAGATGTAGGGATGCAATGCATGTCGCCCAAAAGTGTCCAGCGGTTTTGGGACAAAGACATGCATAAAACAAAGACCTAAAGCGCGTCGCATGAATCCGATTCGACGTGGCGCGCTTTAGCGCCCTCAGCGCCCGCGGCTTCCCTTCAGCATCGACCAGCTATAGAGGAACAGCCCCGCCCAGATCAGCGGGAAGGCGATCATGCGCGCCGTGCCGAATGGCTCGTGGAAGACGAAGACCGCGATCAGGAAGATCATCGTCGGCGCGATATACTGCATGATGCCGATCGTCGAGAGTTTCAAGAGCTTGGCGCCGTTCGCATAGATCATCAGCGGCACGGCGGTGATGACGCCGCACCCGAGCAGCAGGATCGTGTCGGCAAGACCGGTGCGGTAGAGGTGGCCCTGGCCGCTGCCGAATTCGAGATAGAGAATGTAGAGGAGGGCCGGCCCGCTGAGGATCAGCACTTCGAGGAAGAAGCCCTGGTTCGGCCCGAGCGGCAGCGTCTTGCGCAACAGGGCGTAGAACCCCCAGCTGATCGCCAGCGTCAGCGCCACCCACGGGATGCCGCCGCTGTCCAGCGCGAGAATGGCGACGGCAAGCGCCGCAAGCGCGATCGCCGCGATCTGCAGCGGCTGCAGCTTTTCCTTGAGGAACACCGCGCCAAGAAAGATGCTGAACAGCGGATTGATGAAATAGCCGAGTGCTGCGTCGAGCGAATGGCCGGCGCCGATCGCCCAGACATAGGTGCCCCAGTTGACGGTGATCAGCGACGCCGTCAGCGCCGCCATCGCCAGCATGCGCGGCGAGCCGAGCGCCGTTCGGATGTCCTGTGTGCGTCCGAGCACGATCAGCACGATGCCCGCCAGCGGCAGCGACCAGACGATGCGATGGGCGATCACCTCGGCCGGCGAGATATGCGCCACCGCCTTCATGTAGATCGGCAGGAAGCCCCAGAGCAGGTAGGCTGTCAGCGCGAAGGCGAACCCGCGCGGACTGTCTTCGTTCTTGGCCAACGGAACGGATGCATCGGTCGACATCGGTGTTTCCATCTTTGTTCTTCTTCTGATCCGGCCTAGCTTAAGCGCCGTGAATAGGCCAATTCATTTCGTTGAATGAAGGGTGAGAGGATTTGAACCGGGAGACAAAGCGATGGACGAGAAGATATCCGATGCTCTCGGCTGGAAGACGAAGCCCGAAGGAAGCGAATGGTATTCGGCCGAGGGCTGGGGTCTCGTCGCCGAGCCGGCGGAATAGGTCTATTCCGCCGCGATCTTGCCCGCCAGCTGCCGGTTCTTCATCAGCTTGTAAATGACGGAATCCATCAAAGCCTGGAACGAAGCGTCGATGATGTTCTCGGAGACGCCGACCGTCCACCAGCGCACGCCGTCGCTGTCGGTGGACTCGATCAGCACGCGGGTGATCGCCTCCGTACCGCCATTGAGGATACGCACCTTGAAATCGGCGAGCACCAGATCGTCGATCTCGTGCTGGTATTTGCCGAAATCCTTGCGCAGCGCGAGGTCGAGCGCGTTGACCGGGCCTTCGGCATCGGCAACCGACATCAGCGTCTGGCCGTCGATGGTGATCTTGACCACCGCCTCCGAGACGATCTTCACGCGGCCAAGACTGTCGAAGCGGCGCTCGATCATCACGCGGAAGCCTTCGATGGTGAAGAATTCTGGGATCGTGCCGAGCGTGCGGCGCGCCAGCAGCTCGAAGCTTGCATCCGCGCCCTCATAGGCATAGCCGATGGATTCACGTTCCTTGACGATGGAGATCAGCAGGTCGAGCTTCGGATCGTCCTTGGCGACCGCGATGCCGCGCCGTTTCAGCGCATTGATGAAGTTCGCCTTGCCACCCTGGTCGGAGACCATGACCTTGCGGAAGTTACCGACGGTTTCCGGCGGCACGTGTTCGTAGGTCCGCGGGTCCTTGAGCAGCGCCGATGCATGGATGCCCGCCTTGGTGGCGAAGGCAGAAGCGCCGACATAGGGCATCTGGTGGTCGGGCGAGCGGTTGAGCAGCTCGTCGAAGGCATGCGAGAGCCGAGTGAGGTTGAGCAGCCGCTCCTCATCGATCGCCGTTTCGAAACGTGTGTTGTAGGCGCTCTTCAGCGCCAGAGTCGGGATCAGCGTCACCAGATTGGCATTGCCGCAGCGTTCGCCGATGCCGTTCAGCGTGCCCTGGATCTGCCGGACGCCGGCTTCGACCGCGGCAAGCGAATTGGCAACCGCCTGTCCGGTGTCGTTATGCGCATGGATGCCAAGACAGTGGCCGGGAACGCCGGCGGCGATCACCGCCTCGACAATCGCCCGCACCTCCGGCGGCTGCGTGCCGCCATTGGTGTCGCAGAGCACGACCCAGCGGGCGCCGCTGTCATAGGCCGTCTTGGCGCAGGCGAGCGCATAGGCCGGATTGGCCTTGAAGCCGTCGAAGAAATGCTCGCAATCGACGATCGCCTCCTTGGCCGCGCCAACCGCCGCCTTGACGCTTTCGGCGATGCATTCGAGGTTTTCCTCGTTGGTGCAGCCGAGCGCCACCGCGACATGATAATCCCAGCTCTTGGCGACGAAACAGATGGCATCGGATTTTGCCTGTAGCAGCCCGGCAATGCCGGGATCGTTGGAGACCGAAACGCCTGCTCGCTTCGTCATGCCGAAGGCGACGAAACTGGCCTGGCTGGTGCGCTTCTCGCTGAAGAAGGCGGTATCCGTCGGATTGGCGCCGGGATATCCGCCCTCGACGTAGTCGAGGCCGAATTCGTCCAGCATGGCGGCGATCGCAATCTTGTCCTCGACGGAAAAATCGATACCGGGCGTCTGCTGCCCGTCCCGGAGCGTCGTGTCGAAGAGGTAGATGCGTTCTTTCATGTCGTTTCCTCCCGCCAGGCGGGTTGTTATGGAGTGCGGATGCTGCCCCTCATCCGGCTGCCGCCACCTTCTCTCCGTTATGACGGGGGAAGGGATATGCCGCACCGTATTGCGGGGCACGTCCCCTCTCCCCGCGGGCGGGGAGAGGGTTAGGGTGAGGGGCTGCCCCCAATGCTAACGATCAGTCTTGCTTCCCGGCAAACCTATCCGTCGCCCGGATCAGCCGATCGAGAATCCCCGGCTCCGAATAGGCATGGCCCGCGCCCTCGATCAGGTGGAATTCCGCCTTCGGCCAGGCCTTGTGCAGCAGCCAGGCATATTTGGCCGGGCAGGGCATGTCGTAGCGGCCATGCACGATCACGCCGGGAATATCCCTGAGCCTGCCCGCATCGCGGATCAGCTGTCCCTCGTCCATCCAGCCGGCATGGACGAAGAAATGGTTCTCGATGCGCGCAAATGCATAGGCGAATTCCGGCTCTTCGAACTTGAAGCTCGTCGAAGGTTCCGGCAGCAGCGTGATCGTTTCGCCTTCCCAGATGCTCCAGGTCTGCGCCGCCGCGAGGCGGACGTTCCTGTCCTCATGCGTCAGACGGCGATGATAGGCATGCATCATCTCATGCCGCTCTTCCGGCGGAATGGGCGCGATGAACCGCTCCCACTTGTCCGGGAACATTTCCGAGACGCCGAATTGGTAGTACCAGTCGAGCTCGGCCTTGGTCAGCGTATAGATGCCGCGCAGGATGAGCTCGGAGACATGCTCTGGATGCGTCTCGGCATAGGCGAGCGCCAGCGTCGAGCCCCAGGAGCCGCCGAACACCTGCCAGCTGTCGACGCCTGCCATCTCGCGCAGCCGCTCGATATCGGCAACGAGGTGCCAGGTCGTGTTGGCATGGAGTTCCGCATGCGGCGTCGACCTGCCGCAACCGCGCTGGTCGAACAGCATGACGTCGTAGAGAGCAGGATCGAAGAGCCGGCGATGGGCAGGCGAGATGCCGCCGCCCGGGCCGCCATGCAGGAAGACGGCGGGCTTGGCGCCAGGCGTACCCGAGCGCTCCCAATAGATCACATGGCCGTCGCCGACATCGAGATGGCCGGAAGCATAAGGTTCGATTTCGGGATAGAGCGTGCGCAGTATCTCGGTCATATCTTCACGCCTTTCGCGGGCCAGACTTCTGTGTCGTGATCGGGATGCTGGAAGGAGATGATCGCCTCCTGTCGTGAGTAGAAATCCTGATCCTTCAGCACCGGCGCCTCGAAGATTTCCTCGACCCAGGGCAGGCGGGCCTCGTAGTTCACCTGGATCAGCGGTGCGAGGTCGCTGCGGTCGTCGAAGGTGCCGATCGCAAGCTCCAGCCCGCCCGGATGACGATAGGTCATCGGCGTGCCGCAATTGCTGCAGAACCCGCGTTCGATATTGACCGAGG
The DNA here is from genome assembly GCF_056399245.1 of Rhizobium sp. 01N447_2. Lineage (NCBI taxonomy): Bacteria > Pseudomonadati > Pseudomonadota > Alphaproteobacteria > Hyphomicrobiales > Rhizobiaceae > Rhizobium > Rhizobium sp. 01N447_2. Next base: position 15,647 of record NZ_JBFTQY010000079.1, on the reverse strand, counting down.
ACTGGAAGTAGCTCGGCTCGCCGCGCGTCCATTCCATCCCTTCCTCAGGCGTGGTGACGAGCGCGGAGAAGAAACCGCCGAACTGTTTCTGGCACATGCGGCAATGGCAGATCGAGGGACGTCCCAGTCTGCCTGAAATGCGGAAGCGCACGGCGCCGCACTGGCATCCGCCTGTCTTTGTCGTGTCCGTCATGAGCTTTCTCCGAGGGGCCAGCTTTTCGTGTCGTGGTCGGGGTGCTGATGGTTGCTTGCCGCGATCGCGTTCTCGCGGTCCGGCGTTTCAGGCTGTGGTTCAAGCGGCAGGCCGTCGAGCGTGTGAAACCAGGACATCTTGCGGCCGGTGTTCGATTGCATCACCGGCTTGACCGCATCGGGATCATCAAGCGAGCCGAGCGTGAGGTTGATGAAATCAGTCTCCGGAATGTCGTAGAACAGCGGCGTACCGCAATCGCCGCAGAAGCCGCGCCGCACCAGATCCGAGGACTGAAACCATTTCGGTGCGCCGCGCGTCAGGGTAAAATCGCTGCGCATCACGGCGGCAAGCGGCATGAAATAGTTGCCGGCTRCCTTCTGGCACATGCGGCAATGGCAAAGATGGGGATAGCCGAGTTCGCCTTTGACGTGGTAGCGCACCGCCCCGCACTGGCACCCGCCGCTTCTGTCCGCTTCCGCCGTCATCTGAGCTCCTTGGGTGGCCATGCCTGCGTCTCATGATCGGGATGCTGGTGGGAGACGAGCTCGAGCAGGAAGGGGGCAGCCTGCGCATCCTCCTCCGTCCGGTGCCCCGGCAATTCATGCAGATGATCGACGAAACCGATCTTGCCTTCGATCCCGAATTGGACCACCGGCGGAAATGCCGAAGGATCGTCGAAGGCGCCGGCGGCAATCGCCATTCCATCCGGCGCTTCATAGGTCAGCGGCGTGCCGCAGTCGCCGCAAAAGCCGCGCTCGACAAAGTTGGAAGAGCGGAATTTTTTCCGCTCGCCGCGTGTCCACTCGAAATCGGTGCCGCGCACCGAGACCAGCGGCGCATAATAGGCACCGAACGCCTTCTGACACATGCGGCAATGACAGATCGACGAATCCTTGATGTCGCCGCTGACGCGGAAACGGATCGCTCCGCATTGGCATCCGCCGGTATAGGTCGTCATCTCTTGACCTCCCACGTCGTCACGCGCTCGCCGGTCACCGGATCCTTGCCGTCCTTCAACTGGATACCCTTGGCCGTCAGCTCGTCGCGGATCTTGTCGGCCTCAGTGAAGTTTTTCGCCTTCAGCATTTCGAGACGCATTGCGATCAGCGCATCGATTGCCGATGCGACGGCTTCGTCGATCTCCATCTTTTTCGGCAGCAGGCCCAGAAGGTCGGCCGTTGCGGCAAAAGTGGCGCCCACGGCAGGATCCGTGTGGGCAGCTTGCGCCAACGCATGCAATGCCTGCACCGCCGCCACCGTATTGAGGTCGTCCGAAAGCGCGTTCAGCACGCTTTCATCGGGCGCCGCATCGCCGGCATCTGTTGCCGGCCATTTGGCGAGCAGACGTTCGGCCTCTTCCAATCGCTTGATCGAGAAATCGATCGGCTCGCGGTAATGCGTCATCAGCATGGCAAGGCGCAGCACCTCGCCCGGCCATTTGCGGCCGCCGAAGGTTTCCGTGTGCAGCAACTCGTGGATTGTGACGAAATTGCCTTCGGATTTCGACATCTTGCGGCCTTCGACCTGCAGGAAGCCGTTATGCATCCAGACATTCGCCATCACCTCGGTACCGTGGGCGCAGCGCGACTGGGCGATCTCGTTTTCATGATGCGGGAAGATCAGGTCCAGCCCGCCGCCGTGAATGTCGAAGACATCGCCGAGATAACGCTTGCTCATCGCAGAGCATTCGATGTGCCATCCGGGCCGGCCGCGGCCCCAAGGGCTGTCCCAGCCGGGCTCGTTGTGGCTCGACAGCTTCCAGAGCACGAAATCGCCAGGATTCTTCTTGTGTGCGTCGACCGCGATGCGGGCGCCGGCCTGCTGTTCGTCGAGCGGGCGCTTCGAAAGCTGACCGTAATCCGCCATGGATTTGGTGTCGAACAGCACTTCGCCCGATGCGACATAGGCATGACCGTTGCCGATCAGCTTCTCGATGATCTCGGTCATCTCAACGATATTGTCGGTGGCGCGCGGCTCGAAGTCCGGCTCCAGGCAGCCGAGGTCGGCGACATCGGCGTGAAATTGGGTCTCGGTCTTTTCCGTAACGGCGCGGATCGCGTCGTTGAGCGGCAGGCCCGGATGGTCCCGAAGCGCCCGCGCATTGATCTTGTCGTCGACGTCGGTGATGTTGCGGGCATAAGTGACGTGGTCTTCGCCATAGACATGGCGCAGCAGCCGGAACAGCACGTCGAAGACGATGACCGGCCGGGCATTGCCGATATGAGCGAAGTCATAGACGGTCGGGCCGCAGACATACATGCGGACATTGTTGGGATCGATCGGCGAAAAGACCGATTTTTCCCGTGTCAGCGTGTTGTACAGCTTCAGTTCCGGCGTCGCGTCCATTTCACTCTCCCAAATGCACGATCAGAAAAATATCGCGACCGGCGGACCGGGGCGTTTCGCATCTTGACTATTTGGGAGACGAAAACGGCCGGGCCAGCGCTCGCGCTAGCGAATAATCTTCCGGCAGATAATGCAGATAACCGTTTTCATGGCGGGTTTTATGGCCCGGTTCGCGCTTCCGGTCAAGGGGGCGAAGAGCGATCCAGCGGCAACAGGATCCATCCATCCGATGAATCGATCGCAGCCGCGACATCTGGTGAAACCAGTTGGCGGGCCCTTGAAATTCGCCCGCCATTTTCGCGGCGCAAATCTCGCATAGCCGGTTGAGAAGCTGTTGTTAATAGGGAGGAAGGGATGCGGAGACCGGCTCGATCGACGATCGGAGCGACCGCAATGCTGGTGGTCGCATTCGCTGCATATTTCGCATACGATTTCGGAATGCTTCGCTTCAACAATCCTTCCTTAAGCAGCTATCCGATCCAAGGCATCGATGTCAGCCATCACCAAGGTGATATCGATTGGAATGTGGTTGCCTCGCAGGCGAATGTCCGCTTCGCCTTCATGAAGGCGACCGAAGGTGGAGATCATCGGGATTCCAAATTCGCCGACAACTGGCAGCGCGCCGGAGATGCTGGATTGGTCAGGGGCGCTTATCATTTCTTCACCTTCTGCCGACCGGGCAAGGATCAGGCGCAGAACGTCCTGGCGACCGTGCCGAAGGAACAGGGAACTCTGCCCATCGCCATCGATCTGGAGTTTGTCGGCAATTGTAACAAAATCCCGACGCTCGAGGAAATGGCTGCCGAGGTGAACGCCTTCTTCACCGAGCTGAAGGGCACTTTTCCGGAGAAGCCTATTTTCTACGTGACGCAGGAGTTCTTCGATCAATATCTGAAAGGCAATGAATCGCGCTTTCCCGACCACTATCTGTGGCTGCGTAGTGTATTCAGGGAACCGAGGCAGGAAGAGTGCAGTCGTTGGTCAATCTGGCAATTTGCCGACAACGGCACCTTGGACGGCATCCAGGGACCGGTTGACCTCAATGCGCTTTGCCCGTCGGAAGCGGGCTTGGCGCATCTGTTCCCGGCAGTTGCAGCGAACTGAGACGTCTACAGCGCCACGCGTCTTTTCGAGAGCCGCAAAGGACGCTGTGGCACTTTGAATTGCTGCATAATTTTATCCTTAAATCGATTCCGATTTAAGGAATTATGCAGGAGCTTATTCCGGCAACCGGTAATCGACGAGCTTGTTCTCCCGCACGATGAACAGCTTACCCGTCTCGGTCACTCCAGGCCCCAGCAACGGCAGGATCGCCTTTGCGACCTGGGAGGGATGCGGCAGCGTCTGCGGATCTTCGCCCGGCACCGCCTGCGCCCGCATCGCCGTGCGTGTCGCCCCCGGATCGACGCTGGTGACCCGCAGCGGTGTGCTTTGACTTTCGCCGGCCCAAGTGCGTGCCAGCGCCTCGACCGCAGCCTTGGAAGCGGAATAGGCGCCCCAGAAGGGGCGGCACTTGTGGGCAGCACCCGAAGAGATGATCACCGCGCGGCCGGCATCCGAGCGGGCCAACAACGGGTCGACCGAACGGATCAGCCGCCATGTCGCGGTGACGTTGATGGTCATCACCTTCTCGAACACTTTCGCTTCGATATGGCCGATCGGCGAAATGACGCCGAGCACGCCGGCATTGGCGACGAGGATGTCGAGCTTGCCCCAGCGCTCGAAGATCGAGCCGCCGAGCGCATCGATCGCATTCATGTCGGCAAGGTCGAAGGGCACGAGCGTCGCCGTGCCGCCGATGGCCTTGATCGCATCGTCGAGGTCCTCGAGTCCGCCGACTGTGCGTGCGCAGGCAATCACATGGGCGCCGGCTTTCGCAAGTTCCAGCGCCGTGAAATAGCCGATGCCGCGCGACGCACCGGTGACGAGCGCGATCTTGCCCTCAAGATTGATATTCATGATGTCGTGTTCCCTCACGAAGGGAGAGGGGTGCGATGAACCCCTCGGGATGGACAATGGAAAAACCGGCGCGCTGTGTCAGCCGTTGCTGGCAAGCATCGAAATCTTGTTGCCCATAGACTCGCCGTTCTTGTCGAGCAGGCGGGTCGGATAGTCGCCGGTAAAATAGTGGTCGGTGAACTGCGGCCGGGCCGGATTGCGGTCTTCACCGCCAACAGCGCGATAGAGGCCGTCGATCGACAGGAAGGCGAGTGAATCCGCGCCGATATATTTGGCCATGGCTTTGACATCGGCATATTGGTTTGCCAGCAGCTTGTCTGCGTCAGGCGTGTCGATGCCGTAGAAATCCGGGAAGAAGATCATCGGGCTTGCGACGCGGACATGGACTTCGCGCGCGCCGGCTTCACGGATCATCTGGACGATCTTGAGAGAAGTCGTGCCGCGCACGATGGAATCGTCAACCAGCACCACGCGCTTGCCTTCGATCATTGCCCGGTTGGCGGAATGCTTCAGCTTTACGCCGAAGGCGCGGATCTGCTGCGTCGGCTCGATGAAGGTGCGCCCGACATAATGGTTGCGGATGATGCCGTATTCGAAGGGAATGCCGCTCTGCTGAGCATAGCCGAGCGCCGCAGGTGTGCCGCCATCCGGCACCGGCACGATCACGTCGGCATCGACGGGCGATTCCTTGGCAAGGTTCATGCCCATGCTCTTGCGCGTCGTATAGACGTTGCGGCCGCCGACAACCGAGTCCGGGCGGGCGAAGTAGACATATTCGAACAGGCAGAGGCGCTCCGGCTGCGGCTTGCTGGGCTTACGCGCATCGATGCTGATCGAGCCGTCAGGCTGGATTTCGCAGATGACGACTTCGCCGTTCTCCACGTCGCGGATGAACTTGGCGCCGATAATGTCGAGCGCACAGGTCTCCGAGCAGAAGATCGGCTTGCCGTCGAGTTCGCCCATGACCAGCGGGCGGATGCCGGTCGGGTCGCGCGCGGCAATCAACTTGGTGCGCGTCATGGCGAGCATCGAATAGCCGCCTTCCATCTGACGAATGGCGTCGATGAAGCGGTCTGACGTGGAAGCATGGCGGGAACGGGCGATGAGGTGGAGGACGACTTCGGTATCGGACGTCGACTGACAGATGGCGCCGGTCGCGATGATCTGGCGGCGCAGCGTCAGGCCGTTGGTGAAATTGCCGTTATGGGCAATGGCGATGCCGCCTTCTTCCAGTTCGGCAAAGAGCGGCTGTACGTTGCGCATGGCCACTTCGCCGGTTGTCGAGTAGCGGGTATGACCGATCGTAATGCTGCCGGGCAGGCGGGCAAGCGTCATCGGATTGGTATAGTGGTCACCGACGAGGCCCATGTGGCGCTCTTGATAAAAGCGCTTGCCGTCGAAGGAGACGATGCCGGCCGCTTCCTGCCCGCGGTGCTGCAAGGCATGCAGGCCTAGAGCCGTGAGCGCGGCGGCATCGGGATGTCCCAGAATTCCGAAAACCCCGCATTCTTCATGCAGCGTATCTCCGTCGAGCGGATCGTCGGTCGGGAAGGAATGGGACTGGTTCATTTCTGCGGGCCTCTGCTCTCACAAGAATGGATCGGCATTTCCAGAAATAGCTGAGCCCGGCGGAGCTGGAATGCTCGGCCGGACCCTCATTTCATGTTCCGCTCAAATGGCAATTGCCGGAAGGCGGGTCAAGCTCTTGAACACTGTGTCAATTCGCCGGCTGCTGTGCGCCGTCTGCTGGCGCGGTCGGTGCGTCTTCCGCCGGAGCCTGGTCGCCCGTCGGCGGAGTGGTACCTCCAGCGCCCTGTGCCGGCGGCTGCAGCTTATCACGGATGCTTTCCGGTATCATCTGGGCAAATTGCTCCGGCAGAACCGATTTCAGCTTCACCACCATCGAATCCAGGAAAGGTTTCGACTTCGCTTCGTTGACCCAGGCCGGACGGTGGTCGACATCGACGAGCCAATTCCAGAAGGCGACGGCGACGACCAGGAGCAGCACACCGCGCGCCGCCCCGAACAGGAAACCGAGCGTGCGGTCGAGAGCGCCGACACGACTGTCGATGATGAAATCGGCGATCTTCATCGTGATGAAGGAGATGACGATGAGCGCGATCAGGAAGACGACCGCTGCCGAACCGACGATCGCGATGCGGTCGTCATCGGTATATTTCTTCGCATAGGGTAGCAGGTACGGATAGAGGTAATAGGCAGCGGCGGCCGAACCACCCCAGCTCGCGATCGAAAGGATCTCGCGCGAAAACCCGCGGACCATCGCCAGCACGGCGGAGAAGAGCACGACGCCGATGACAATACCGTCGAAAATCGTAATGGGCATGTAAATTCAACTCCAGGACTGCCGCTTGGCGGCCGTGTCGTGCCTTATCGTGTGCTCCTATATCATCACCATTCCTGGCAATGAAAGGATCAAACGTCGTCTTCCACACGCAGCGCCCCCTTCGATCCGGCGATGCGCGCGACCAGATCCGGCAGGCTTCCGACTTCGCTCCAGCGCCCGCCGGAGCCCTTCGGCAGTTCGGCGGAGGCGGATGGAAGCAGTGCTGCAGAAAAACCCAGCTTCTCGGCTTCCTTGAGGCGCTGGGCGGTGTGCGCAACCGGCCGGATGGCGCCCGACAGGCTGACTTCGCCGAAATAGACGCAATCGGCGGGAAGGGCAATACCGGCAAGCGAGGAAACGAGCGCCGAGGCGACGGCAAGATCGGCCGCCGGTTCGGAGATGCGGTAACCGCCGGCGACGTTGAGGTAGACGTCGTGCTGGCCGAGCCTGACGCCGCAATGGGCCTCAAGCACTGCGAGGATCATAGAGAGCCGGGCCGAATCCCAGCCGACCACGGCGCGCCGTGGCGTGCCGAGTGAGGTCGGCGCCACCAGCGCCTGCACCTCGACGAGAATGGGGCGGGTGCCCTCCATGCCGGCGAAGACGGCAGCACCCGGCGATTTTTCGTTGCGCTCGCCGAGGAAGAGTTCCGAGGGGTTGGCGACTTCGCGTAAGCCTTTGTCTGACATTTCGAAGACGCCGATCTCGTCGGTCGGGCCGAAGCGGTTCTTGACCGTGCGCAGGATGCGGTAGTGATGGCCGCGATCGCCTTCGAAATAGAGTACGGCATCGACCATGTGCTCGACGACGCGTGGCCCGGCGATCTGCCCGTCCTTGGTCACGTGGCCGACGAGCACCATGGCGGCCCCCGTCTGCTTGGCGAAACGGATCATTGCCTGGACGCCGGTGCGCACCTGCGTCACCGTTCCCGGCGCCGATTCGGCAAGTTCGCTCCATAGCGTCTGGATGGAATCGATGATGACGAGGTCCGGCCGCTTGCCCTCGGCGAGCGTCGCCAGAATATCCTCGACATTGGTTTCGGCCGCCAGCATCACGTCGGTATCGGCCGCCGCAAGGCGTTGCGCCCGTAGCCGGACCTGCGCCACAGCTTCTTCGCCGGAAACGTAGATGATCTTGTGGCCGCGCCGCGCAAGGGCGGCGGCTGCCTGCATCAACAGCGTCGATTTGCCGATGCCGGGATCGCCGCCGATCAGCACCGCCGAACCGCGCACGAAGCCGCCGCCGAGCGCCCGGTCGAGCTCCGACATGGCGGTATGGATGCGCGGTGCCTCTTCGATTTCGCCGGAGAGCGCCGTCAGCGCCACCGGGCGGCCCTTCTTCGGCGTCTTGCCGGGACCGGAGCCGATCCCGCCCATCGGGTCTTCCTCGACGATGGTGTTCCACTCGCCGCAGTTCTCGCATTTGCCGGCCCAGCGGTTATGAACTGTGCCGCAACTCTGGCAGATGAATTGTGTCCTGGCCTTCGCCATCAATTGCTCTTTCAGTCCGGGGTCCCGAGCGAAGCGACGCGCCGCTTCACCGAATCATTGTCGTGCTTGAGATAATGGCTATCGCGACGGATCAAAACTAATGATTTCCCCATCAGCGCACCCATGCCTATCCTTTGCTTCTGCTTATCTGGAATGATGGAAGATGTTCGATTATTCGTTTGCGCACTGGCTTGCATTTCTGTCGGCGGCGGTTCTGCTCAATCTCTCGCCCGGTCCCGACATCGCCTTCATCCTCGGTCACACGATGAGAAGCGGAAAACGTGCCGGTTTTTCCGCGCTGTTCGGCGTCTGGTCCGGCGCCTGTCTGCATGTGCTGATGGCTGCACTCGGCCTCTCCGCGATACTTGCCGCTTCCGCCGTCGCCTTCTCCACGGTCAAATGGATCGGCGCCGCCTATCTCGTCTGGCTGGGCATTCAGGCTTTGCGCTCCGGCGGCGGCAACGGCCTGATAAAGGCCGCCGGTGAAAGATTGTCGGTGGCAAGGATCTACCGGCAGGGAATTCTGGTGTCGCTGCTCAATCCGAAAGTGGCGATATTCTTCCTGGCCTTCCTGCCGCAATTCGTCGTCGAAGGGGCAGGGCCGGCATGGGCGCAGCTCCTGCTGCATGGCGGGCTCATCATCGTCGTGGCGGCCTTCATCGAACCACCGCTCGTCCTTCTCGGAGGGCGCCTTGCGGATGCGATCAGGCATAATCAAAAAATCGGACTCTGGCTCGACCGCGGCCTCGGTGCGCTTTTTGTGGCGCTCGGTGTCCGTCTCGCTCTCAGCAGCCGCTAGAGCATGACGCCGAAAAGTGTGAGCGGTTTTCGGACGACATCATGCTCCAACTAGTAATTTAGAACAGGATTCAGATTTTAGGCCGATCCGGCCTAAAATCATCCTGTTCTAGAAAGGCCGCTATTCCTCGGCCACGTAGCGCCGCTCGTGGCGCAGCCCCATGCTGGTCAGGATCTCGTATCCGATCGTGCCGGATGCCCGCGCCACATCGTCCACCGGCATGTTCTTTCCAAACAGTTCGACATAATCCCCGGCGCGCACGGCATTGTCAGGCAGGTCGGTGACATCGAAGATCGTCAGGTCCATGGTGATCCGGCCGGCAACCGGAACCTTGTGTCCGGCGATGAAACCTTGCCCACCTTGCGGCACCACCTGGCGCAGCGGCACGCCGCCGCTCGACTGGCTGCGCATATAGCCGTCGGCATAGCCGGCCGAGGCGATCGCCAGCCGGCTTTCGCGGCGAAGCTGCAGCGCCCGCCCATAGCTGACGGTCTCGCCGGCTTCGACGCTGCGCACCTGGATGATGCGCGCTTCCGCCGTCGCCACCGGCCGCATCGGGTTCGCCATGCCGCTGACCGCTTCGCCGCCATAGAGCGCGATGCCGGGGCGGGTCAGGTCGAAGTGATAATCCTCACCGAGAAAGATGCCGGCCGAGGCAGCCAGACTTGAATCGATGCCTTCATAGGCGGCGCTAACCCTGTGGAATGATTCGAGCTGCTGCCGGTTCATCGCATGGGTGGGATCGTCGGCGCAGGCGAGGTGGCTCATGACAAGCACGGGCGCGAAGCTCGCCGGCCGTGAGACGTCGTCGGCGAGCGTGATCGCATCGTCGATATGCAGTCCGAGCCGATTGAAGCCGGTATCGACATGGAGCGCGCAGGGGTAGTCGCCGTAATCGGCAAGCACCGCCATCCAGAAGGCGAGCTGTTCGTCGGAAGAAATCACCGGCACCAGATCGTTTTCGAAGAAGCGCCGCTCGGTGCCCGGCCAGATGCCGGAAAGCACGAAGATGCGCGCCTCGGGCGCATAGAGGCGAAGTGTCACGCCCTCGTCGACGGTCGCGACGAAGAAGTCGCGCGCGCCGGCCATATAGAGCGCTTCGCCGGCATCCTCGATGCCCATGCCATAGGCATCCGCCTTGACGACCGCCGAGGCGCGCGCCGCACCGGAGCGGCGCGCCATGTCGCGCCAGTTCTCCGTCAGGGCGGTCAGGTCGACGGTCAGCCGCAGGCCTGCCGAGGCAAAATTGTCATCTTCGGGGGCGTCGAAAAATTCGCTCATGATCCGCATCGAAAAGAGGCCGCAGAAGGATTCTCCGGCCAGTTTACTGCAAGTCGCCCAAAAGTGCGTAGCGGTTTTGGGACGACGACGTGCATAAAGCAAAKACCTCTAACCGCGTCGCATACGACGCGGTTAGAGGTCAACTATGTCAAGGGAAAGCCCGGCGCTGCACGCAGCATCCGCGCGATCAGTGCTCTTCATATTGGGTGAAGGAGGGATCGGCGAGATCGGCAAAACGCGTGAATTCCGCCTGGAAGGCGAGCTTCACCGTGCCTGTTGGCCCGTGGCGCTGCTTGGCGATGATGACGTCGGCCGTGCCCTTCACCTTGTCGAACAGTGCCTCCCACTCCGGATATTTCGGATCGTGGATATCGCGCGGCTCCGAATTCTTGACGTAATATTCCTCGCGGAACACGAAGAGCACGACGTCGGCGTCCTGCTCGATCGAGCCGGATTCGCGAAGGTCGGACAGCTGCGGCCGCTTGTCGTCGCGGCTTTCGACCTGACGCGAGAGCTGAGACAGCGCGATGATCGGAACGTTGAGCTCCTTGCCGAGCGCCTTGAGGCCGGTGGTGATCTGGGTGATTTCCTGCACGCGGTTGTCGCTGGATTTGCCCGAGCCGGTCATCAACTGAATGTAGTCGACGACAAGCACGTCGAGACCGCGCTGGCGCTTCAGACGGCGCGCGCGGGCCGAAAGCTGGGCGATCGAGATGCCGCCGGTCTGGTCGATATAGAGCGGCACCTTCTGCATCATCATCGAGCAGGCGACGAGCTTTTCGAAATCGGCATCGTTGATGTCGCCGCGGCGGATCTTCGAGGAGGAGACTTCCGTCTGCTCGGAGATGATACGGGTGGCGAGCTGTTCGGACGACATTTCGAGCGAATAGAAGCCGACAACGCCGCCGTTCTTCGCCTTCATGCTGCCGTCCGACTGGACTTCGCCTTCGTAGGCGGCGGCGATATTGTAGGCGATGTTGGTGGCAAGCGAGGTCTTGCCCATGCCGGGGCGTCCGGCAAGCACGATCAAGTCCGACCGCTGCAGGCCGCCCATCTTGGAATCCAGCGAATGGATGCCGGTGGAAATGCCGGAAAGCCCGCCATCACGTTCCTTGGCGACGGCCGCCATGTCGATCGCCAGCGCGACCGCATCGTTGAAGGCCTGGAAGCCACCGTCGTAGCGGCCGTTTTCCGCCAGTTCGAAGAGGCGGCGTTCGGTATCCTCGATCTGTGACTGCGGCGGCATGTCGAGCGGCGCGTCATAGGCGATGTTGACGACGTCCTCGCCGATGGTGATCAGCGCCCGGCGCAGCGCCAGGTCGTAGATCGCCCGGCCGTAATCCTCGGCATTGATGACGGTGACGGCATTGCTGACGAGGCTCGCCAGATATTGCGAAACCGTCATGTCACCGACCTTCTCGTCGGCTTTCAGGAAGGTCTTGATCGTCACCGGATTGGCGATCTTGCCCATGCGGATGATATCGCCGGCAACCTCGAAGATCTTCCGGTGCAGCGGCTCATAGAGATGGATCGGTTTCAGGAAGTCGGACACCCGGTAATAGGCGTCGTTGTTCATCAGGATCGCACCCAGAAGCGCTTGCTCGGCTTCGATATTGTTGGGTGCTTCGCGATAATGCTGCTCCGACGGAGCAACAGCTGCAATCTTTCGAGCGGCGTCGTTCATCATCATCCGTTCTGTCTTTTTCCAGCTCCGGATTTGCAATTCCGGACGCGAAAATCAAGAGGCTACGAAAGGAGCGGGGGCTCGCTTCGCCTAAATCCTGAATGCTGTGCACGTTGTTCGACTTCTCCACAGTCTTGGGCGACACAAAGGAGAAATACTGGCAGTGTCACCCGCACGACACGGTATGGCGCCGACTCAGTCCATCCGTTTCGGAGAACGCTACTTTAGCGCGATGCGATAAGGCACGCAGCAAAAACATCCGGAAAATCCCCTTAAAAAAGCGAACCGATCGGCGGCTCAAATCGAAGGGATTGAAACGAAAAAGCCCGGCGCGGTGGCCGGGCTTTCCCTCACGCGGATCGCTCCGACGAGAATTATGCTTCGTCTTCGTCGACGCCGTCGGCTTCCGGATCGAAGAAATCTTCCGGACGCAGCGCGTCTTCGTCGACGCCGTAGATCGCGTCGACCGAGGTGAGTTCTTCGCCCTTGGCCTGGCGCTCTGCCTCTTCGGCAGAACGGGCAACGTTCAGCTCGACGTGGATTTCGACTTCCGCATGCAACTGCAGCTCGACCTTGTGCAGGCCGATCGACTTGATCGGCGTGTTGAGGTGAACCTGGTTGCGGCCGATGTTGAAGCCTTCGGCGCCGAGAATCTCGACGACGTCACGGGCAGCGACCGAACCATAGAGCTGGCCGGTTTCGCCGGCGGAACGCACGACGATGAAGGACTTGCCGTCGAGAACGTCGGCGACCTTCTGGGCTTCCGATTTGCGCTCGAGGTTGCGGGCTTCGAGCGTCGCGCGCTCGGCTTCGAAGCGGGTCTTGTTGGCGGCGTTGGCGCGCAGCGCCTTGCCGAGTGGCAGCAGGTAGTTACGGGCAAAGCCGTCGCGAACCTTTACGGTTTCGCCCATCTGGCCGAGCTTGGAGATGCGTTCGAGAAGGATGACTTCCATTTTCTTTTTCCTTTCTTGTGTCTCAGATTTTCGTATCGGATTGTTTGGGGGCATCAGCATCTTTCGTCGGGGTCAGCGCGATCGCCTTGCGCGTATCGCTGAGACCGAGGACGAGGATGAGGAGAGCTGGCAGCAGCATGAGCATCGAGGCCAGATAGCAGAGGATGAGAGCCGGTATGCGCCAGTCCTTGCCGCGCGTGCGGAAATGCAGAGAGGCGAAACCGGAGAGCATGAAGCCGGCGCCGAAGGTGCCGATCACGGTCGCACCGACCAGCGCCGGAACGCCGCCGAAGAAGCACGCGGCAAGCCCAGCCAGGAAGATGAAGATCGAGTTGCGGTTCATCCGCAGCGACGAGGGAATATCCTCGCGCGGACGAAGGCCGCGGCCGGACGCGGCTACGATGCGCACCGCGAAATAATAGGCGGCAAACAGCATGCTGACCCACATGCCGCCCTGCAAAGCCGGCAGCATCAGCAGGATCAGCGACTTGGTCTGCGCCGTCGCTGCCGGATCGGGCATGAATTCCGGCTGCTGCTGCTTGAGCGAGGTGATCAGAAGATCAACGATGGGATCGGTGATCTCAGGCCCGTAGCCGATGATCACCCCGATGACGATGACGGCAAGCGTCACCAGACCGCAGAGATGCAGCAGGATATCGGAGAGCGGATACCAGGCAAGCAGATGGTCGGGACCGCCGAGTTCGGAGGCCGGACGCGCCAGATTGGCGAGATGGCTGAGCCAACCGGCCGGCAGAAGCGTCACCAGCGTCATGATCAGCGCGAAGGAAGGCGAGATCAAGATCGCGCCCAGCGCCGCAGCGGTGACGACGGCCGAGACCGCGGCGGCATTGCCCCAGCCGAGCCCGACGATCAGGATCGGCAGCGCCGAGGCCGTATAGAGGAGCGCGCTGAAAAACGACGGCTGCATGCTCGCGCCCAGCACCAGCAGGGCGGCGGTCAATCCGGCGAGTGCGCCGATCAGCAGCGTTTTAATGTTCGGTCGTTTCAAGGTCGCTGTCCTGCTTCATCAAGCAGTTAGAGGATGTTGCTGAATCAAATTCAGAAACGTCTCAACATGGGTTTTAACAGTTCCGATCCGCGCCCATCGCGGAAGGGAGAAGGGAAGGCACGAATGCCTTCCCTCAAAGGTGTTGGCGTCGACCGATTAGGCGACGACGTAGGGCAGCAGGCCGAGGAAACGGGCGCGCTTGATCGCCTGGGCGAGTTCGCGCTGCTTCTTCTGGGAAACGGCCGTGATGCGGGACGGAACGATCTTGCCGCGCTCGGAAATGTAGCGCTGCAGCAGGCGTACGTCCTTATAGTCGATCCGCGGCGCGTTGGCGCCGGAGAATGGGCAGGTCTTGCGGCGGCGATGGAACGGGCGGCGGACCGGAGCGGAGGAAGTTTCAGACATATCTCAGATCTCCCTTATACACGGTCTTCGCGCGGACGGCGCGGACGGTCGTCACGGTCGCCGAAGCCACCTTCACGCGGCGGACGCGGGCCGCGATCGCGATCACCGAAGCCGCCTTCACGCGGGCCACGGCCGCCTTCACGCGGACGGTCGTCACGGTCGCGCTTCTGCATCATGGCAGACGGACCTTCTTCATGCTTCTCGACGGCAATCGTCATGTAGCGAAGAACGTCTTCGCTGATGCGCATCTGACGTTCCATTTCCTGGACGGCAGCAGCCGGTGCATCGATGTCCATCAGGGCGTAGTGCGCCTTGCGGTTCTTCTTGATGCGGTAGGTGAGGGACTTGAGGCCCCAGTTCTCGATGCGCCCGACCTTACCGCCATTCGCTTCGATCACACCCTTGTACTGTTCTACGAGGGCATCGACCTGCTGAGCGGAAATATCCTGCCGGGCAAGGAATACATGTTCATAAAGAGCCATGACAGCTTTACCTTTCTTGCGTTTGGTTCAACCCGATATTCGGCGGCTAAGCCTCAACGACTGCTCCTGATTGGGCGGACCCAGGCAAGAAAGCGTTTCCGAGACGGTCGAGAGCGGAGACACGGGAGGCTGGAACGCTTCCGTTCCGAACGATTTCCAATAGGAAACCGGCCCTCCGTTCAGCCACCAGCCAGAAGACCGGGTTAACGAACAGGGCGGCTTATACGGATTTTTTGGGCAAAGGCAAGCGCAATCGGACACCCGAACCCGATGCAGGCCAATGGTCGGCATCGGGCAGGCGCCAAACAAATATGATCAAAGCGTCAGCGGATACTGCCGGTGCACCTTGGCGATTTCCGCCAGAATCTCGTTCGAAAGCGTAATGTCTGCCGCGCCGATATCGATTTTCAACTGCTCCATCGAGGTCGCGCCGATGATGGCTGAAGCCATGAAGGGCCTGGACAGGCAGAAGGCGAGCGCCATTGCTGCCGGGTCGAGGCCGAATGTTGCTGCGATCTGCAGATAGGCTTTGGTCGCCGGTTCCTGCAATGGCTGCAGCCGGCCGCCGATATCGGGGTTGATCGAACCGCGCGAACCCTTCGGCCTGATACCATCGACATATTTGCCGGAGAGGATGCCGCCGGCGAGCGGCGAATAGGCAAGCAGCCCGACATCCTCGTGATGCGACATCCTCGTGATGCG
>NZ_JBFTQY010000078.1:0-52985 GCF_056399245.1 Rhizobium sp. 01N447_2 | reverse complement strand
GACTGAAGAAGGCCGGGAAACCCAACAAGGTCGTCCTCGTCGCCGTCATGCGAAAGCTCATCGTGCTCGCAAATACCCTCATCACTAAAAACCGTATCTGGACACCAAATCCACCTTGACACCAAACACAGCCCCTCATCCGCCTGCCGGCACCTTCTCCCCGAGGGGAGAAGAGGATATGGCGTGACCTCTCCGTTCCTCGCGCCCTCTTGCAAGGCGCGTCCCCCTTTCCCGCAAGCGGGGATCCGAAGAACAAGCCCGAGCATGGTGAGGTTGGCGACTCTGTCAGCCACCTGTCACAACCTAATAAGGCAGCGTGCGGCTCACCTCGCGGCCGAAGCCGCGGATTTCGATGCGGTCGGCTTGGACCTCGACGATCGCGAAGGCGTTTTTCGTCTCCGTGTCGACCACGCCCTTGAAATTGACGAAGTGACAGGCGCTGACCAAGCCGTAGTTGCCGGCGTGGTCGTGGCCGTTGAGATAGGCGACGACATTGCTGCTGGAGGCGAGCAACTCGACGATGCGCTCGCTGTCCCACATGCCGTGCTCGCTGGGCGGATGCACCGGATAGTGATTCATGACGATCACCTTCTCGCCGGCCTCGGCCGCTTTTGCGATTTCATCGCCAAGCCAGGCGAATTGTTCGTCGCTCAGCGCGGCATTCCAGCGATGGGCGTTCCTGGCACCCTTGGCCTGCAGCTCCGCCAGCATCTCTCCGGCCAGCGCGCGATGAGGATGGCCTTCGGGCGGCGCGAAGATGCTGACCTCATTGCCGTCGAGCACGATGAAGCGCCAGCCGTGGCGCGAGAAGCTGTAATAGGGCGCCGGCATGCCGAGACGCGCGGCGACGTCGGAGAGATGGCCCGGAGAGACCGAGAAATCATGATTGCCGAGCAGGAAGAGCGTCTCGTGCCTGAGCTTCTCATAGACCGGCAGGATATCGTCGAAGCTTGAAAAGCTGCGGTCGATGACATCGCCGAGCGTCATCACGAAGCTCAGCTCCTCGCCATTGAAGACCTCGATCGCCTGGGCGACCTTGGCGAGGCTGTTGGCGTAATAGCGGTCTATCGCCACGTGCGGCGCGATCGCCGCATATTGCGGGTCGGCGATGATGCCGAAGCGGAACAGGGGAGAAGCAGAGGAAGACATGGGGCGTGATTAGGAGCGGCCGATGACAGGGCTGTGACGACTTCGCGTGAAAACAAAACACCCGGCGCTTTGGGCGCGCCGGGTGCCGAGTTCGAAGATGCGGACGACATCGTCCGCCATGGCGGCGAGTCTGGTACCGCTTACTTCGTGGCTGCTTCGTAGCGTTCCAGGACGTAGTCCCAGTTGATCAGGCTATCGACGAAGGCCTCGAGATATTTCGGGCGGGCGTTGCGATAGTCGATGTAGTAGGAGTGTTCCCAGACGTCGACGCCGAGGATCGGGGTGGCGCCGTGAACGAGCGGGTTTTCGCCGTTCGGGGTCTTGGAGATTTCGAGCTTGCCGTTCTTGACGGAAACCCAGGCCCAGCCGGAGCCGAACTGGGTGGCGCCGGCAGTGGCGAAATCGGCCTTGAACTTGTCGTAGCCGCCGAGATCGGAGGTAAAGGCCGCTTCGAGCTTGCCCGGCAGCTTGTTGCCGCCGCCGCCCTTCTTCATCCACTTCCAAAAATGGATGTGGTTGTAGTGCTGGGCGGCGTTGTTGAAGAGGCCGGCATTGGTGCCGAAGGACTTCTTGACGACGTCTTCGAGCGAGAGGTCCGAAAGACCGGCTTCGGCGGCGAGCTTGTTGCCGTTGTCGACATAGGCCTTGTGGTGCTTGTCGTGGTGGAACTCCAGCGTTTCCTTCGACATGAAGGGAGCAAGCGCTTCGTAATCATAGGGAAGTTCAGGCAATTCGAAAGCCATGTCAGATCTCCTCTTGGCAATAGATTGCGTCTCGGCAGGTGAGGCGGAACATAGGAGGGGAAAGGGGGAGAGGCAACCGGCGAATTATCAAAAAATGACCGGCCGGAGGAAAATTTGCCTCAGTTGCACGGTTGGAGTCGTGCGTAGAAATCGCCTGGGCAAATCAATGGGAATACCCGCCCCGAAAACCACTTTGCCTGTTATGGAGATCAACGGAGACCCGATATGAACAGGAATATAATCCAGCTTCTCACTGCCGCCGTACTGCTTTGCCTGRCAGGTGCGGCGCATGCCTCCTCCGATGACGCCTGGAAGCAGCTCGCCGCTGACGTCGAGGCCAAATGCAAGAAGGCAGCGGTCACGATCGAGAAGCCCAGCGCCACCGTCGATCCCTTCGGCAGCTCGCATTACGGGCTCGCCCTGGTGACAGGCAAGCCGAAAGGCGCCAAGGGGCTGATTGCCCAGATCTGCGTCTACGACAAGCAAAAGAAGACCGTCGAGATCGGCAGCGAGCTGGACGCCAAGACGCTTGGTCTCATGCCGGCAAAATAGGCCGCTATGAGGTTACTTACCGTGCTGGTTTGTGCCTTGCGTCACATTTCTGGGGAACCGAAGCCTACGCTCAGGAGTTGAAAGCCTGGGCTTTAGGGAGGTGCCGGCATGTCAGAGCTTCGCAGCAGGGCGGAAGATCAGCAGAAAATCTATCAGCGTTGGGCACCGGTCTATGACCGGGTGTATCGCGGCATCCTGCGTGATGGCCACCGCAAGCTTGCAGCCCTCGCCGCCGCGGCCGGCACCGATATCCTGGAGATCGGCGTCGGCACCGGCCTGACGCTCGGGCATTACCCGCGCCACTGCCGGGTAAGCGGCATCGACATTTCAGAACACATGATCGCGCGGGCGCGCGAAAAGGCGAGACGCGAGAAGCTGCAGCATGTGCAGGCGCTTGATGTGATGGATGCCCATGCGCTCACCTTTGCCGACCGGTCTTTCGATGCGGTCTGCCTGCCCTTCGTCATCACGCTGATCCCCGAGCCCGAACGCGCGCTCGACGAATGCGCGAGAGTGCTCAGGCCGGGCGGCGAGATCATCCTTGCCAGCAAGCTTGGCGACGGCGCCGGTCTGCAGGGCGCGATCGAAACGGCGGTGGCGCCGCTGGTGCGTCACATCGGCTGGTCCTCCGCCTTCCGTATTCACCGCATCGTCGCCTGGGCCGAGCGCCGCGGTGATTTCGCTCCTGCCGATATCCTGCCGGTCTTTCCGAACGGCTTCTTCAAGATTATCCGGCTGAAGCAGCACGGACTTGCCGCCTGAGACTGGAAAGTTTTTCCCCGCGTCGCTTCTTCTGATGCTACCGTTTGTCTGAGGGGACTGCATGACATCGGATTTCTTCGTCTTCATCGTCGTGGGTTTCTGCGCACAGATCGTCGACGGCGCGCTGGGCATGGCCTTCGGCGTGCTGTCCACGACGAGCCTTCTTGCCTTCGGGGTGCCGGCGGCCAATGCCAGCGCCATGACGCATGTGGCGGAAATGTTCACGACCGCCGCGTCGGGCCTTTCGCATGCCTATCATCGCAACGTCGACTGGCGCCTGGTGGCGCGGCTTGCACCGGCCGGCATGATCGGCGGCGCAATCGGCGCCTATCTGCTGGCCAATATCGACGGCAAGGTGATCGAGCCCTTCGTCTCGGCCTATCTGATCGCGATCGGACTGGTGATCCTCTACAAGGCCTTTCGGCCGCCGCCGAAGCGGGATGTCCGTGACTGGATGGTGCCGCCCGTCGGGTTCTGCGGCGGCGTGCTCGATGCGATCGGCGGCGGCGGATGGGGACCGATCGTCACCAGTTCGCTCGTCAGCCGCGGCCATGACCTGAAGCGGGTGATCGGCTCGACCAACTTCACCGAATTCGCCGTGACACTGACGATTTCCCTGACCTTCATGCTGACGCTTGGCTGGTCGGAGCTCAATTCGGCGATCGGCCTGATCATCGGCGGCGTCATCGCTGCCCCCTTCGGCGCGATCCTCGTCAAGCGGCTGCCGGTGCGGCCGCTGATGGTGGCGGTGTCGATGATCATCATCGGCACTTCGGCGATGCGGATCCTGTGAAGACCACCTCGGCCGGGATTACAGAGTCCGGCCGAAATAGACATCCACGGATGCGATCTTGTCGCCGCGGAAGCGAAGGCTCTCTATGTTGCGGAAGCTGCCGCCATCCCGTTTTTCGGCACGGTAGCGGACGACCGCCTCGTCGCCGTCGATCGCCAGGAATTCGATGTCAAAACCGCGGAAGACCGGCTCCTTTGGCCAGCAGCGCTCGAAATAAGTCGCCCGGTCCATGTGGTCGTCACGCGGACTGGAGAAGGTGAAATCCTCCGTCAGCATGGCGCCGACGATATCCTTGCGGTCGTCGAGATAGGCGGCGTAGAGATGACGGACGGACTGTTCTCGGGATGTGCGCATGTCGCTCATGGCAATGTCCTCGGATTAACCGATTGCATCATGCAATCGGTATTGTTGTAGCACTTTTGCCCGAGAGGGTCCAGATTGCGGCTCTCATTTCCAAAGACAGGTCACCGATGCGAAAGCGCCGCCTTGAAGGATGGGCCATAGCGCGGTTATATCAGCGCGTGCCCGCCCTGGAACCGCGAGCGCATGCACCGCTACGGCCTATGCGCTCGACCTCGAAAAGCTCGATCTTCAGGACAGATTCACCCGCGCCGATCTCCTCGTCGCGGCAAAGGGCACATCGTTTCATCAGGCGCGGCGGAACCCGCGCTACACGATCAATGCCGAGGCACAGGAATGACCGATACGCAATGGGACGCCGCCAGCGCCAAGCCGGGCTCGATCTACTGGAAGCGCAATCTCACCATCTCGCTGATCGGCTCCTTCACCACCATCGTGGCGATGACGCTGCTGCTTCCGTTTCTGCCGCTCTATGTCGAGGAACTCGGCGTCAGCGACCATGCAGCGATCGTGCAATGGTCGGGCATTGCCTATGGCGCCACCTTCTTTGCCGCGGCTCTCGTCGCGCCGCTCTGGGGCCGGCTCGGCGATATTTACGGCCGCAAGCTGATGCTGGTGCGCGCCAGCCTCGGCATGACGCTGGCGATCTCGCTGATGGGCATGGCCGGCAATGTCTGGCAACTGGTGGCGCTGCGCCTCTTCGTCGGGCTTGCCGGCGGTTATGCCTCCGGCTCGATGGTGCTGGTGGCGACGCAGACGCCGAAGGACCGTTCGGCCTGGGCGCTCGGCGTGCTCTCCTCCGGCATCATGGCCGGCAATCTCGTCGGGCCGCTGATCGGCGGGGCGCTGCCGCCGATCATCGGCATCCGCGGCACGTTTCTCGCTGCCGGCGGCATGATCTTCCTCGCCTTCCTCGCCACGACCTTGTTGATCAAGGAAGAGAAATCGCCGGCCCGCAAGCAGGCGGCCAAGGCCAGCGGCGGCTGGAAATCCATTGCCGACAAGCGGCCCGTCATCGCGATGCTGGCGACGGGCATGCTGCTGATGTTCGCCAATATGTCGATCGAGCCGATCATCACCGTCTATGTCGCGCAGCTCGTGCCCGTCGAATCCCAGGTGACGATGATATCGGGCATCGTCATGTCGGCGGCTGCCCTCGGCAGCATTCTCTCGGCCTCATGGCTCGGCAAGCTCGCCGACAGGATCGGCCACTGGCCAGTGATTGCAGGCGCGCTCGCCGTCGCCGGGCTGCTGCTGATCCCGCAGGCCTTCGTCACCAGTTCCTGGCAGTTGATCATCCTGCGTTTCCTGATGGGTGTGGCGCTCGGCGGGCTGCTGCCCTGCATCGCCGCGGTCATCCGGCACAGCGTGCCGGATAGTGCGGCCGGCAGCATTCTCGGGCTTTCGATTTCCTCACAATATGTCGGCCAGGTGGCCGGCCCCATCCTTGGCGGTTTTGTCGGCGGGCATATCGGCATGCGGGCGGTTTTTCTCGGCACCTCCGTGCTGCTTCTCGCCGGTGCGGCCTATGCCTGGATCGTGCGGCCGAGGGATGGGAAGACTCGGGACTCGACCTAAGGATTACTGGCGCTCCCGCAGATCAGCTCGACGCCTGACCGGGCGATCGCTTCCAGTGTCTCGCGGCTGTCGCCGGCGCGGGCGCGGACGGCGAGCGAATGCATGACGGCGGAGGCGAGCCTTGCAAGCATCTGCGGATCGGCACTTTGAGCAAGCTCGCCCCTTTCCACGCCAAGCCGCATGCGCTTTTCGATCTCGTCGTCGAAATCGTTGAGGCTGCGGCCGAGCACTTCACGGACCCGCTCATGCTGGACCGCCTCGGCCGATGCCGTACCGATCAGCAGACAGCCGCGAGCGGCGGTTTCACCGTGCAGATAGATCGCCAGCGCACCGGCATAGACGCGGGCGATATTGTCGCGCAGCGGCAGTGACGGGTCGAGCGCCTCGGCGAGCGTATTCATGCCGTCCTGCCGATAGCCCTCCAGCGTATCGAGATAGAGATCCTCCTTGTCGCCGAAGGCGCCGTAGAGGCTCGGGCGGTTGAGGTTGGTCGCAGCACTCAGATTGTCGAGCGAGGCGGCGGCAAACCCCCTGTCCCAGAAGACATCCCGCGCCTTGCCGAGCGCCGCTTTGGCGTCGAAAGCCCTCGGGCGGCCGAGCTTCTTCCCGTCTTTCATATTTGTACCGTTTCGCATTAAATTCTTGACGAGAGCTATTTTATGCGAAACAGTACAGATGTTCAACACTGTCGGCCGGCGGCATCGACCGCCTCCACAAGGAGAGGAAACCGCAATGAAACTTTATATGCACGCCGCGGCCTGCTCGCTTTCGCCGCACATCATCTGCCGGGAGCTGGGGCTCGATATCGAACTCGTCCAGGTCGACCGGCAGACCCACAGGGCGAGCACCGGCGAGGATTATCTCGCGATCAACGGCAACGGCTATGTGCCGGCGCTGATGCTCGACGATGGCAAGGTGCTGACCGAGGGGCCGGCGATCGTGCAGTTCCTCGCCGACAGCGTGCCCGAAGGGGCAGCCCTGTTGCCTGAGGTCGGCAACATCCGCCGCAACGAGGTGCAATCCTATCTCAACTTCATCACCGCCGAGCTGCACAAGCCGATGGTGCTGCTCTTCAATCCGATTTATTCCAGCGTTCATGGGGAGATCCGCGCGCTGATCTCGAAGCGGCTCGCCTGGCTGAACAGCCGTCTTGCCGGACCCTATCTCACCGGCGATACGTTTACGGTGGCGGATGCCTATCTCTTCGTCTGCCTGAACTGGTCGCCCTGGACCGACATCGATCTCAAGCAATGGCCGGCGCTGCACGGCTTCATGGCCCGTGTTGCGGCACGGCCGAAGGTGCGCGAGGCGCTGCAAGCCGAAGACCTCGAAGCCTTCGATGCCGACGGCGTCTATTTCGCGCCGCATGCCTATCTCGCTTCGGCCGGGCGGACGGGCTCGCCGGTGCAGCCTTGAACACGGCGCCAACCGGATGCGGGTAGCAAGCGGTGGGATTGCCGAGGCGCTCGGCTCTGTGAAGGCCAATTGACGATTTTCCACGCGCCGGCGATTATCCGCCGGCGCTTGATGATCCTTCCCGAACTTGCCGGATTATCGAAAGGCTGCGCCGACTGCATCTTGCCTCCCGTGAAAGCCGAAGAGCCGGCTGCCCAACAACAGGAGATGACAATGAGCAAGACGATGAAAGCCTACAGGGTCCATGCCTTTGGCCCGCCGCAGGCAATTGTAGCTGAAGAGATCGAACGACCCGTGCCCGGTGAAGGCGAAGTGCTGGTAAAGGTGAAGGCATCAGGTGTCGGTCCATGGGACGGCTGGATTCGCTCCGGCCACAGCGCCCTGCCCCAGCCGCTGCCGCTGACGCTCGGTTCCGACCTTTCCGGCATCGTCGAAGCCGTCGGGCCCGACGTGAAGCACGTGGCGCCAGGCGATGCGGTTTATGGCGTCACCAATCCGCGTTTCATCGGTGCCTATGCCGAGTATGCGATTGCCGCGGCCGGCATGATCGCCCGCAAGCCGGCAACGATCGGCGACATCGAAGCGGCATCGATCCCGGTGATTGCGGTGACGGCGCGCCAGGCGCTGTTCGACCATGCGAAGCTTGAATCCGGGCAGACCGTGCTGATCCACGGCGCAGCCGGCAATGTCGGCGCCTATGCCGTGCAGTTCGCCCGCAAGGCTGGTCTTACCGTCATAGCGACGGCGAGCGGCAGCGACATCGAGATGGTGCGCAACCTCGGCGCCGACACGGTGGTCGATTTCCGCAGCCAGCGTTTCGAGGAGGTGGCGGATGAGGTCGATGCCGTCATCGATCTCGTCGGCGGTGAAACACAGACACGCTCCTTTACGGTGCTGAAGCGTGGCGGCCGGCTGGTTTCGGCTGTCTCGCAGCCGGACCAGGAGCTGGCCAAGGCGCATGGCGTCGAGGCCTTCTTCTTCCTTGTCGAGGTGACGACAGCGCAGCTTGTCGAGATCGCGGCGATGGTGGATGCCGGCGCGCTCGTTACCCAGGTCGGCACCGTGCTGCCGCTTTCCGAAGCGATTGCCGCGCATGAGATGCTGGAGGGAACCCGGCCTCATGCCAAGGGCAAGATCGTTCTCACCGTTGCCGCATGAAAGAACGAGGAAAGGCCGGGCATCGTCCCGGTCTTTCCGCATTATCCGGCAATCAGTGCTTGTCGGGCACCGTCAGGTCCTTGTCCTTGGTGTCGACGATGAACACGGCAAGCAGGCTTGCCGGCTCGGTCCTGCTGGCGTTTTCGCTGACGGCATGCGCCGAACCCGGCATTTCGAAGAAATTCTCCCCTGTCTTGTAGATCTTCTCCGGTTCGTCGCCGACCTTGCTGCGGATTGATCCGGTGAGGATCTGCGCGTAGACGAAAGCCGATTTCGCATGGTGGTGGGCRACCGACTTGCCGCCTGGCGCATAAGCGACGATGAAGGCGACAAGGCTCTTGCCGGGGCTGTTCGGCAATTCATGGCGAAAGACCGGCGTCACCTTCTCGCCGTCGTCGGCATGGCCGATACCGAAACTTGCGGCGGCAAGAGAGGCCGCGACAAGAATGATCGTTGCAGATCGCCTCATGACTCTCTCCTTGAAAGGTGGCGCCGGCATGGCTCAACGCCAGTAATTGTTGGCAGCGGCGACCGTCTGGTAATTGATGGCGATAACCTGCGAGGCGGCGATCAGGCTGTCGGCATCGTCCTCGTAGATCACCCGTAGCTTCTTGCGGATTTCATCAGAGGGCTGGGTCATCTTGACGCCCATACGCGAAAGCTTGATCGCGAGTTCGAAACCCGCCTGCGGTGTCTCGGTGATAAGGCTTGGCAGCCATGGATCGCTCATCGTCGTTCTCAATGCGTCGGAAAGGAACGATCGCATTAGAGCCGGCGTGATGAATTTCCTCTTTGCCGATAGGCGCATGGATTGGACGTTTGGGACGAATTCAGCCGCGCTGCACACGCTCTCTTGTCTGAATCGGACACTTTTTTGCAGGTCGGGAGACGTGTCGCGAGCGGCGCGATTGCGGTTCGCGGCAGTCGTTCTATAGTGCGCGCGAGGTCCGGCTACGCCCCCTTTGCCGCGGCCCGTGCAAGGAGAGCGACCATGTCGGAGACCGGCGCCTACGGCCGGCAATTGGCTTCGCGGTTCAATCTGGAGGAGGTCCCGACCATCGTTTCGCGGGCCATCCGGAAAGCCAACCTTGCCGTCACCGAGATCCATTCCGAAGCAGACAGACGCGAGTTGTCGAAACCCGTCCCCTACGAGGATGCCTTTCTCATCACACTGCTGATGCGGGACTTTCCCAATCACCAGTGCTGGGAGGACGACCGGCCGGCCGCGGCCCGCAATCTTGCGGCCGGCGACATCATCTTCTACGACCTCAAGCGCCAGCCCTATGTGCTGACCGACGGGCCGCATCACTCCGTGCATTTCTACCTGCCGCGCCCGGTGCTGGACCAGGTGGCTGATGATGCCGAAGCGTTGAGGATCGGCGACCTCGCCTATAGGGCCGGCGCACCCGTTTCCGACGAAACGATGAAGCATATGATCCTTGCCATGCGTCATGCCTTTTCGCGGCCGGAGCAGATCGGCAGGCTCTTCGTCGACCAGATGGCGCTCGCCATGGCGACGCATGTGGCGGAAAATTATGGCGGCCTCAGACCCGAATGCCGGCCGATCCGCGGCGGACTGGCGCCCTGGCAGGAACGACGCGCCAAGGAGCTGCTCTCCTCAGGCATCGGCGGCAGCCTGTCGATCAGCGAGCTTGCACGCGAATGCAGCCTGTCGCAGCGGCATTTCTGCCGCGCCTTCCGGCACTCGACCGGGCTTTCACCGCATGCATGGCTGCAGAAGAACCGTATCGAAAAGGCAAAGTCGCTTCTTTGTCTGAAGGGATCGACACTGACGGAGATCGCCCTTGCCTGCGGCTTTGCCGATCAGAGCCATTTCACCCGCGTCTTCACGCAGCTTGCCGGCGTTAGTCCCGGCGCATGGCGACGAGCTGCCTGTTCGTCGGTCACGTGACCGCCGCCGTAGGGCCAAAGCACTGACCTGGATTTGACTTCAGAGCGCGCTGACAGCCACCGGCAAAGCGCGCTTGTGAGTGGTCGCCCGATAGGCGGCGAGGATGCGGCGGCGGGCAATCTCGCCGACCGGCTTGCCTTCGAGGAAATCGTCGATCTCGTCATAGCTGACACCGTAGGCCTCCTCGTCGGGACGCAGCGGGCGCTGGTCCTCGAGATCGGCGGTCGGCACCTTGAACACCAGGTCGTCCGGGGCGCCGAGCCGTTTTGCCAGCAGGCGGACGCGGCGCTTGTTAAGGCCGGCGAGCGGCAGAATATCGGCGGCGCCATCGCCGAACTTGGTGAAGAAACCCATGACCGCTTCGGCCGCATGATCGGTGCCGATGACGAGGCTGCCAAGCGCTCCGGCAAGGGCGAATTGGGCGATCATCCGCTGGCGCGCCTTGATATTGCCGAGGATGAAATCCTGCCGGCCGGCATCGGCAAAGGCGAGGCCACCGTCCTGCGCGGCGGCAAGCATCGCATCCGCCGGCGCCTTGATATTGACCACCATCGAGCGGTCGGCGCCGATCG
Source organism: Rhizobium sp. 01N447_2 (assembly GCF_056399245.1). Classification (NCBI taxonomy): domain Bacteria; kingdom Pseudomonadati; phylum Pseudomonadota; class Alphaproteobacteria; order Hyphomicrobiales; family Rhizobiaceae; genus Rhizobium; species Rhizobium sp. 01N447_2. The sequence goes on along the minus strand of NZ_JBFTQY010000078.1, from coordinate 41,990 downwards.
TTTCCAGCGCCCTTCCCGCATCCGCCTCATCCGCCTGGACACCGTAGGGAAGGCGCACGGCAATGAATTCGGCCGCATGGCCGCTGTCACGCAGCTCGCGCACCGCCTTTTGAGCCAACAGCGCCGCCGTCAGCGAATCGACGCCGCCGCTGATGCCGAGGACGTAGCCGCGCATGCCCGAGGCGACGAGATAATCCTTGAGGAAAGCAGTTCGCCGTTCGATCTCCCGCTCAGGGTCGATATCGGCGGCAACACCCAGTTCGCGGATGATCTCGCCTTGTTCGTCGAACAGCACCGTCATAAGCCTCTTCCTCCCCGCTTACGGAATTTCGGCGCCACTATGGCGAAAAGATGAGGGAAGACGAAACCGTTCCGGGCAGACCTGCCATGCATTTTATGCAAGTGGGCGTCGGGGGCTTAGGAATGAACTGCCTGACCTCACAGCAATAAAGCTGCCCCTCACCCTAACCCTCTCCCCGTTCTGACGGGGAGAGGGGACGTGCCTCAAGCAACGGTGGAAGGCAGTAGAGACGTTGCGGCATATCCCTTCTCCCCGCTGGCGGGCAGAAGGTGCCGGCAGGCGGATGAGGGCGGACCGGAGATCTGGATTCTGCCAGCTGGGTGGGCTTGCCCCTACCGCATGATCGTGAACAGCTCCACCGGATCGGCAAAACCCTTCAGCCTGTGCGCGCCGACCGACACCACATCCCCTGCCCCGGCCTCGTCGCGAAACGGCGCCGACATCAGCAAGGCTTCTCCCAGTTCGCTGCAGGCGGTCTGGATGCGGCTGACCAGGTTGACGTCGCCGCCGATCAGGGTGAAGTCGAGGCGGCGGCCGGAGCCGACATTGCCATAGCTGACCTCGCCGTAATGCAGGGCGATGCCGGCCTTCACGCCGATGCCCTCATATTGGAAATGGTCGATCTCCTCGAGGATGGCGCGGGCCGATGCCAGGGCCGCGCCGCAGGAATGGGCAGCGTCATAGCCCGGGAAGAAGGCGAGCACGGCGTCGCCCATGAACTTCAGCACCTCGCCGCCCTGGCGGGTGATGGCCGGCACGATCCTGTCGAAATAGGCATTGAGCAGACCGAGCATGGTGCTGCCAGGCAGCCGGTTCGACAGCTCGGTAAAACCGCGCAGATCGCAGAGCAGCAGGGCCGCCTCTATCGATTCGATCTCGTCGCGGCGGATGCGGCCGGCCAGGATGCGGCTTGCCGTCAGCGGGCCGATATAGGTATCGAGCAGGCTGAGCTCGACCTGACGAAGGATGCGCAACTCGCTGGTGTTGCGCAGCGCCGGCAGGATACGCTCGATCACCTGACGCTCGGGGGCGGTGAAACCGCCCGGCCGCCGCGTGCCGAAGACGGCGGCGCTGACCGGACCGTCGACATTGCAGAGCGGCGCGATGACGAGCTGCATCAGGCCGCGATCGGCGAAGACATCGATATGCTGCCAGCGGCCATGCACGCTTTCGCCGGTATCGACGACCAGCGGCTCCCGAGTTTCCATGACCTTGCGCAGCGGCGTATTTGATATGGCGACCCGGGCGCCGTGTTCGCGGTCGTGGATCTCGACCGGCTCGCCCGGCGCCCAGGCGATGGTGCGGCCGATGAACTCGGGATGCAGGGTCATCAGATGCAGGGTCAGACGGTCGACCGGCAGGCCGAGCGCCTGAAGCCGGCGGCCAAGCCCGGAAACCAGGCCTGCTTCGTCGAGCGCGTGGCATTCGTCGCCGGAGAGCCATTCGATGATGGAGAGCAGTGCGCCGACACTGACGGCATGGCCGGCTGCCTTGGGCTGGAGTCTGTCGGTATCCGGGGCATAGATCGCAGTTGTCATGGCTTTCTCCTCCTTAAGGGAGGCGGGGCACTAGTGAGCGCCGCCGCCGGAGAGTTGACCGGGTTTTCTGAGAAGCAGGCTTGCAAGCAGGGCGACGACCAGGGCGACGCCGAGCAGGAAGAAGGTGTCGCTGAAGGCCATGATATTGGCCTGCTTGCGTATTTTGAGCGCGATGGCGACGACGGCCTTGTGGCTGGCGAGCGCCTGATCGCTGACACCGTGGCTCATGAAGTAGGCGGTGAGCCTGGCAATGCGATCGCGGGTGGCTTCCTCGAAGACCGAGACCGAGTTGGTCAGGATATTCGAGTGGAACTGTTCGCGCTTCGACAGGAAGGTCTGCAGCGAAGCGATGCCGACGGCGCCGCCGAGATTGCGCATCATGTTGAAGAGTGCCGAAGCCGAACCGGCATTCTCCTGCTCGATGCCTGCGGTGGCGATCGCCGAGAGGGGCGTGAAGACGAGCGCCTGGCCGATGGCGCGGACGATGTTCGGCCAGAACAGCTGGTCGCTCGCATAATCGCCGGTCATGTGCACGTTCATGAAGTTCGAAGCGGCGAAGAGGGCAAAGCCGACGACGATCAGCAGGCGCACATCGRAACGCTTCATCAGCTGCGGCACCAGCGGGATCAGCAGCAGCTGCGGGATGCCGGTCCAGGCGAGAACCATGCCGATCTGCTCGGAATTATAGCCCTGGATGCGGGTCAGATAGATCGGCAGCACGAAGACAGAGCCATAAAGCGCAATGCCGAGCAGGAAATTGGCGACGATGCCGAAGCCGAAGTTGCGGCGCACCAGCAGGCGAAGGTTCAAGAGCGGCTGGGCGGTCTTTAGCTCGATGATCAGGAACAGCGTCAGCGAGACGGCGGCGATGACAGACAATCGGACAATGAAATCGGAGCCGAACCAGTCTTCCTTGTTGCCCTCTTCCAGCACGGTCTGCAGGGCCGCCAGGCCGATCGCCATGGTGATGATGCCCGGCCAGTCACCCTTGGCGAGCAGCTTCAGGTTCATCGGCGCGCGGTCGAGCGAGACCCAGAGCAGGCCGACCATCAGCGCGCCGGGCACCAGGTTGACGTAGAAGATATATTCCCAGCCCCAGTTCTCGGTAAGGTAACCGCCGATCGTCGGGCCGATCGCCGGCGCGAAGGTGGCGGACAGGGCAAAGAGGGCCAGGCCGATCGGCTGCTTGGCCTTGGGCAGCAGCGTGATGATGATGGTGAAGGCCATCGGGATCAACACGCCGCCGGAAAAGCCCTGAATGGCGCGCAGGATAATCATCTGCTGCAGATTGGCCGCGAAGGCGCAGGCAACGGAAAAGATCAGAAAGAGGATGGCGTTGACAAGCAGGTAGTTGCGGAGCGAAAAGACGCGCGCCAGCCAGGCGCTGAGCGGAATGACGACGATCTCGGCGATCAGATAGGAGGTCGAAATCCAGCCACCGTCATCCGTGCCGGCGCCGATCGCGCCCTGGATATCAGCAAGCGAGGCGTTGACGATCTGGATGTTGAGGACGGCCATGAAGGCGCCTAGCGTCGAGCCGACAACGGCTGCCCACATGCGCAGCGGGCTCATGACGGCAGGTGCCGCGGGCGCTGCGGCGGCGGGGCGCGCCAGCGAATTGCCGTTTGCGGCGATCTGAAGAGTGGCCATGGCTTATCTCCTTCCAGCTCTCGCGGGAAACTTTCTCATGACGGGGTTCGGGTGATCATTCGGGGAATGATCGGGATCATTCGGGAATGATCGGGATAATTGGGAGCAGAAGGGAAGGATCATCCAGCGTGGCTGGATAATCCCTCCTCGACTGTTCCAGGGGCTTGGGCAGCCTTGGTCTCGGCAGCTTGGCTCTGGGCAGCCTTGGTATCGATTTCCGGCTCGACCGACATGCCCGAGCGCAACAGGCCGCTCAGCGCCTCGTCGTCGATGACGATCTTGACCGGGATGCGCTGGACAATCTTGGTGAAATTGCCGGTGGCATTGTCCGGGGGCAGCAGCGAGAATTCCAACCCGCTTGCCGGCGAAACGCTGTCGACATGACCCTTGATCGAGATATCGGGAAAGCTGTCGACCTTGATCTCGACCGACTGGCCGGGGCTGATATAGGTCAGCTGCGTTTCCTTGAAATTGGCGACGACATAGACCGCATGTAGCGGCACGACCGCCATCAGTTGCGTGCCCGAGGTGACATACTGGCCGACCCGGATAGACCGGGCGCCGACCGTGCCGTCGACGGCGGCGACGATATCGGTATAGGAGAGATTGAGCTCTGCCTGGTGGGCGGCGGCGGCCGCACGGTCACGCTGGGCAACCGTCTGTTCGCGCTCAGTCTGCAGCACCGGCACCTTATTCTGAGCGGTGACGAGGGCTGCCCGATCGCGCTCGACGGCGGCAGCGGCCTGTTCACGGGCCGACTGGGTCTGTTCGGCACGAGACTGGGTGCCGGCGCCGTTGGTGATCAGGCGGGCCGAGCGGGCGGCATCGGATACGGCAAAATCCAGCGATGCCTGCGAGGCATCGACCGTCGCCCTCGCCTGCTCGATCACCGATTGCTGCAGGGAGATCTGGGCGTCGATATTGGTGATGGCGGCTTCGGCCGCCTTCACATCGGCCTTGGCCTGCGACAGCGCTGCCTGGAAGTCGCGGTCGTCGATGCGGGCGAGAACCTGGCCGGCCTTGACCGCATCATTGTCGTTGACCAGCACTTGGCTGATATAGCCGGCGACCTTCGGGGCGACGGTGGTGTAATCGGCCTTTACATAGGCGTCGTCGGTGGATTCGATGAAGCGGCCGACCGTCCAATAGCGGTAGCCGAAATCGCCGGCGAAAGCGACGCCGGCAAGCAGTACGGCGGCGATGACGGCGCGCTTGACGATCCGACGGCCGGTCTTTTTGGGAGTTTCCGCAACCGGGGCTTCGGTGACCGGCGCTTCGGCAGCCGGCACAGGAGCCGCCTCGGCGGAAGGCGCCCTGGCGGCTTCCTCGGCCAGGATCTGCTCGGCCTGCTTCGCACTTTCGAAAACTTGCCTGTGGGGTAACTCGACCATCGTCCTTCTCCTTCACTCCTAGCCTCCTCTGTGAGAGGCCATGTTCGATGCGAAGGAAAATGCACCCTGACATTTATTTTGATAATCTGCTTAAATCGGGAAGGATCATCAACTCTCAGCGGATAATCCGAGGGCAATATGGATCGACTGACAAGTCTCACAGTCTTTGGCCGCGTGGTCGAATGCGGCGGTTTCTCCGCCGCCGCGCGCCGGCTCAACATGTCCGTCACAATGGTCGGCAACCACGTGCAATCGCTGGAGGACCGGCTCGGCGTGCGGCTGCTTAACCGCACGACGCGCAAGGTCAGCCTGACGGAAACCGGCAAATATTATTATGAGCGTTCGTCGCAGATCCTGGCCGAACTCGATGAGGCGGACCGGACGGCGGGCGCGCTGAGCACGACGCCGCGCGGCACGCTGAAGGTCTATACCAGCAGCGCCATCGTGCGTTTCCTGCTGCCTGTCGTCAGCGAATTTATGGAGCTCTATCCGTCGATCGCACTCGATTTCAGCGTCGGCGAGCGGATGGTCGACATGATCGAGGATGGATACGACCTGGTGATGCGCACGGTACCACCGCCGGATTCATCGCTCGTCGCCCGCAAGCTGACGCCGTGGCGCCATATGCTCGTCTGCTCGCCGGCCTATTTCGAGAGCCATCCGATGCCGAAGGTCCCGGCCGAGGTCGCCGATCACAATTGCCTGCAATATGCCTATTACCCCTATGGCGACGAATGGCGCTTCGAGGATGCCGAGGGCAACAAGGAGAGCGTCAAGATCAGCGGCAACGTCGTTTCCAACAGCGCCGAGATGCTGCGCTTCCTGACGCTGACCGGGCGCGGCATTTTCCTGGCGCCGAGTTTCGTCGTGTTCGACGACATCGCCGAAGGGCGGCTGGTGAAGATCATGCCGGACTACCGGCCGGTGGAATTCAATATCAACGCCGTCTATCCCAACCGMAGCCATCTGCCGACGAAGGTGAGGCTGTTCATCGACCTCTTGGCGGAGAGATTTGCGGAGCATCGGAAGTGGATGACATGAGCGAGGCAAACCTCGGTGCAACAGGCTGCCCTTCGCGCAATAGAGCTGTCAGGCATAGCCGCAACCATTATCGGCATTGAAGCTGTGAACCGGGCGGCGCGCCGTCAGACTGAATGCAGAAACGAGGGACAAGACCATGGTTGATTTGAAGAAGCATCTCGACGATCTGCGCAGGAAATTCGCAGATAGCGCCGAATTTTTCGATCCGCGATTCCGTCGGGTGGCTGAGAAGATTTTCAGGGGCGGCACGCGCGCGGCCCCCTATTCCGGCGTCTCGACCTTTGCGAGCCTACCCTACAAGGAGGTGAACTTCGCCGCTCCCGATTTTGGTGATCTGCAAGTCGCCGTCGTCGGCATCCCGATGGATCTCGGCGTCAGCAACCGGCCGGGATCAAGGTTCGGACCGCGGGCCGTACGCGGCATCGAGCGGATCGGACCCTATCACCACGTTCTGGATTGCGCCCCGGCCTATGACCTGCGTGCAGCCGATATCGGCGATGTGCCGTTTGCGAGCCGATATCGCCTGGAGCAATGCCATGAGAATATCGAGGCGGCCATCACGAAGATCGTCGCGGCGGGCGTCATCCCAGTCTCGGTCGGCGGTGATCACTCCATCACGCATCCAATCCTGAAAGCGGTCGGGGCGCGGGAGCCGGTCGGCCTTATCCATATCGACGCGCATTGCGATACCGGCGGTCCTTTCGACCAGAGCAAGTTCCACCATGGCGGCCCCATGCGCAACGCCGTGCTGGACGGCGTTCTCGATCCGACCCGCACCGTGCAGATCGGCATCCGAGGTCCCTCCGAATATCTCTGGGAATTCTCCTATGAATCCGGGATGACCGTCATTCATGCCGAGGAGATTTCCGGCATGGGCATTCCAGCCATCATCGAAAAAGCCCGACGCATTGTCGGCGACGGTCCGACCTATCTGTCCTTCGATATCGACAGCCTGGACCCGGCCTTTGCCCCCGGCACCGGAACACCCGAGCCCGGCGGTCTCACCACCCGGGAAGCACTCGAGCTGCTCCGGGGTCTCAAGGGGATCAATTTCGTCGGTGGTGACGTGGTCGAAGTCGCGCCGCAATATGACAGCACCACCAACACCGCCCAGGCGGGGGCTCAGGTTCTCTTCGAAATTCTAAGCCTGCTGGTGTTCAGTCCATCAGCTCAGGGCCGCTGACATCCGCGCCGGCGCTTGCACTTGCTGCGCGCCGGCCCTGCGCTTGCGCTCCGGGCGTTCGCCACTGCAATCGATTCACTGGATCGATTGCTCCCGCTTTGCGGGATCGTGGCTCACTCTTCACTCTCGCTTCTGCCGAAGGCCCAGTCCATGTAGAGTTCCAGCGCCTTGCGGGTGACTGGGCCTTCCTGGAGGTCGCGGCCGTCGAGACGGATGACGCCGACGACTTTGGAATAGTTGCCGGTGGTGAAGATCTCGTCGGCTTGCATGAAATCCTCCACGGAGAGCGTTGCTTCATGCACGTCGAAACCGGCCTTGCGCAGCAGGCCGATGACGCGGGAACGCGTAATGCCGGCGAGGAAGGTGCGGTTGGCGGCCGGTGTCAACACCACGCCGTCCCTGACCATGAAGACGTTCGAAGAGGCGGTCTCGACGACGTTGCCGTTCAGGTCGCGCACCAGTGCATTGTCAAAACCGCGGCTGCGCGCTTCGGCGATCATGCGGCCGCTGTTTGGATAGAGCGAGCCGGTCTTCGCCTCGGTCATCGCCGTTTCCGGCGACGGGCGGCGATAGGGCGAGACGGTGAGGCTGGTGCCGCCATGGCCGCCCATCGGCGCCTCGAACAGGCAGAGCGCGAAGCGGGTCGAGTCCCCATCGACGGAGACGACGCTGCCCGGCGAACCATGTTCGCCCCAATACATCGGCTTGATGTAGATCGGTGTCGCGCCATCGAATTTTGCGACGCCTTCCCAGGCAAGTGCCACAATCTCCTCGGCTGTTTTCACCGGCTTCAGGCCCATGGCGAGCGCCGAGCGGTTGATGCGCTGGCAGTGCAGGTCAAGATCCGGCGCGATGCCGTCGAACCAGCGAGCACCGTCGAAGACCGTGGAGCCGAGCCACATGGCATGCGAGGTCGGCCCGATCAGCGGCGGATTGCCGGGGAGCCATTCCCCGTCGACATGTGTCCAGGTGGTTGAACGGGGTGTTGTATCGACGGCCATGATGGTTTCCTCCTGAAGCCGGAGAAGGAAAAGCCGCCACGGCTAGCCGGGTCAAGGACAAATCGGGGCAGGAAACGCGGAAGCAAGAAAATGCCGGAAGCGGGTGCGAAGCCGCAATATTCGTGCGCAGTCACACGGGCCTCAGCGATGGGTGCATCAGCAAAAATGATGGAATGGAAGGTTGGAATGGCTACTTGTCGCATGCGATGATGGGTGGAACCGCCGCTTAAGAGCGTCGCATCGACTTTTATCCATGCCACGCTCTTAAGCTCTTTTTTATGCATGTCATTATCCCGGAACCGCTGCACACTTCCGGGCGACATGCATTCGGCAGCAAGGGAAGACGCCGATGAAAGCCATGTTTTACGAAGCCTTCGAACAGGCGCCCGAAATCCGCACCGTTGCCGATCCGACAGCGACAGAGGACGGTGTCATCATATCCGTTGGGGCCAGCGGGCTCTGCCGCAGCGACTGGCACGGCTGGATGGGGCACGACCCGGATATCCGGCTGCCGCATGTGCCGGGACATGAGCTTGCCGGGAGGATCGTCGCCACCGGCCGCGGTGTCATGCGTTTCAAGGTGGGCGACCGGGTGACTGTGCCCTTCGTTTCCGGCTGCGGCCATTGCGGAGAGTGCCATTCCGGCAACCAGCAGGTCTGCCCGAACMAGTTCCAGCCGGGCTTCACCCATTGGGGGTCGTTTGCCGAATATGTGGCGATCGATTATGCCGACACCAATCTGGTGCACCTGCCCGATACGATCGACGATGCGACGGCGGCAAGCCTCGGCTGCCGCTTCGCCACCTCGTTTCGCGCCGTCGCCGACCAGGCGCGCACCAGGCCCGGCGAATGGATCGCCGTGCATGGCTGCGGCGGTGTCGGGCTGTCGGCGATCATGATCGCCACGGCGCTCGGAGCGAATGCGATCGGCATAGACATTTCCGAGGAGAAACTTGCCTTTGCGCGGGAGTGCGGGGCGGTGGCGACGGTCAATGCATCCGGCGTCGCCGACGTGGCGGAGGCGGTGCGCGAAATCACCAAGGGCGGCGCGCATGTCTCGATCGACGCGCTCGGCCATCCCGTCACCTGCTTCAACTCGATAAAGAACCTGCGCCGGCGCGGGCGGCATGTTCAGGTGGGGTTGATGCTCGGCGAGCATGCGGCGCCGCAAATCCCGATGGCACAGGTGATCGGCCACGAGCTGGAAATCTACGGCAGCCACGGCATGCAGGCCTGGCGATACGACGCCATGCTGTCGATGCTTTCGGCCGGAAAGATCGCGCCGCAGAAGCTGATCGGACGCCGCATCAGCCTCGAGGAGGCTGTGCCGGCGCTGATGGCGCTCGACAAGGCTGAGGCCACGGGGATCAGCGTGATTACCCGGTTTTCATGAGCGAGTTCCGCCCTCCCCTCCTGTGACGAACACAGGTGAGCGAGCAAGCGGGTTTCGTCTGATATGTCTTGCTCCTACTGAGAAGAAGGGAACCAAGGCGCTACCACGAATCTCTTCTCCCCAGCGGGGAAGGTGCCGGCAGGCGGTTGAGGGGGTGAGTGGCGAAGCCGCGAATGCACGGAGCGGAAGCGAAGGGCAATCAATGACGTAGTGCCGTGTGGCCCCCTCATCCGACCCTTCGGGCCACCGACCGGGGTCGAGCCGCGGGTCTCGACCCGTCCTCCGGACCCCCGCTGGGGAGAAGAGGGAGCCAGCCAAAATGCCCAGACAACAGCCTTATTCAGCCAGACCGATCGAGGCAAGAAAAGCCGATGAAGCCGGGATCTTCGATTTGTCCTTAATCTCGATGATGAGGCGCGGGTTGCTYTCGAGCTTGGCAAGGGCTGCGAAGACGGCATGCCAGCGGATCGTGCCTTCGCCGAGGCTCCAGTGGCGGTCGGCATATCCGTCGGCATCCTGCAAGTGGACATGCTGCAGGCGATTGCCGGCGGCCTTGACGTAATAATCGACCGGCGGCGCACCGGTATAGCCATGGGCATAATGGGCGTGGCCGGTATCGATCGAGACGGCGACGGCAGGCGATTGGAAGCTCTCGGCAAGCGCCACGCGAATATGCGGATCCTTGTCCTCGATGTTCTCGATGACCATGGTGCAGCCGATATCCTCGGCGCGCCGGACGGCGTCGCGCAGGGTCATGTGCGTGCGCTCGACCAGAGCTTCGCGGGCGCCGGCATTGTCGTCGAGATTGTTGTAGGACCAGGACGTATAAGGGCTGTGGATGATCATATGGGTCGCGCCGATGGCGGCGCACACATCGAGGCCCTGCAGCAGGCGCCGGGTGACGATGGCGCGGATATCCGGATCTTCCGAGGCGACGGTGAAGCCCCAGAACGGGCCGTGAATGCCGAGGCGGCCGCCATGACCGTCGAGAATACGCCTGGCGCGGGCGGCAAGCGGCGCCCAGTCGCCGTTCAGAACCTCGGCATCGACGAAGCTCTGCAATTCGAGATCGCGGGACTTTTCGAAGAGCCAATCACGGTGAAGTTCGACTTCATCGAGCGTCATGGCTGCGCCGACGACGGGAAGAGAGGACATGGATGCGCTCCATCAATGTGAATGATCAATGTGAATGCCGGGACTGCGTGGAAGGACGGCCCCAGGGAGGCCAAGAACGGCCGCCGCGTTCTATGCGCCCCTTCTGTGTCGGCGGTATTACAGGTGCCGAGCCTTTCGAACTCTCCGGCCTCAGTCATTTCCGCATAGCTGATGCGGCATTGGCGGACCTTGCGGAAACGCCCCGAAGTACCGATATCGGCCCCGACAGTCTCGTGACGCAGTGGCGCGCGAGCGGCGCTGAACCCCTGGCAACGGAGCCGTTTGTTCAGCGCTTCGGCTGATATAGCGCGCTTCTTTGAAAGCGCTCGGCGATGTTACCCCCAACAACAGGGCGGGTTGTCAAAGGCGTCGCAAAGGTCTAACGGCTGCGCCCGCAAGAAAAAGCCCTGTAAGAAAAAGAAAGAGACATGATGTCCAACTCATTTGTGAAAATGCCTGCGAGMGACGAGGCAAAGCGGTTTTTCGTCCTCGCTGACCGGGTCGAGCGGCGGCTTAGAATCAGCGGAACCTGGCTCAATATCTTCGACGTCACCGTGCCATCAGGCAGCCGGACGCCGAAACATGCGCATGCGAGCCCCGAAGTGTTCCGCATCCTCGAGGGAAAGCTGACGATCTGGCGCCTGAGCGACAGCGGCCCCGAAGAGATCGAGGCCAGCGCCGGCGACATCGTCACCATCCCGCCCTTCATGGTGCACGGCTATTCCAACCGCGGAACCGTCCCCGTGGTCTTTTCCGCGGTCGTCGATCGGGACATGGCCGAGTTCATCGAAGCGGAAGGCGCAACCGAGCCACCGAAGGCCAGCCCTTCGGCGGACACCATCGCCCGCATGACGGCGGCCGCCAATGCCTACGGGATCACCATTCTCGCGGCCTAGCGGCCGCATCTGGTGGCGTCATTCCGCGGCCATGCTCTCCTCGCCCGGGGAGCTTGGCCGGAGAGCTGCAACTGCGAAGGAAGCGAGTTCATGAGCTGACAGCTCACTGTGGTTCACAGGCAGGGCGCCCATAATTCTGGGGTCCCATAAGGAGATGACTGAGGCGCAAAAGCAGGCAGCGGCCGTGACAACATTCCTCGGAGCGAACTCTTCAGTCGCGATGCCGGTAGCAACGAGCTCCCCCACATACGCTTGAAGTCGCGTCAGGTGGTCTCTGAATGATGGCCAATTGCCTTCTGCGGCGAGAACAATGAGGTCGAACATCTGGCTGTCGCCGTGATGTGCTCGCAGCATCAAGCGGTGTTGTCCGAGCGCGGTTTCTTTCAGGCGGCTCGCCGCACTGGTGAGCTCGCCGCCAGCAGACGGGGTGAAGCAGAGGTCAGTTTCGAAGAAATTCCCGGCAATGGCATCCCAAATCGCGGCCTTGGAGGGGAAGATTTTGTACACACTGGCCGGCGACTTCCCCAGCAGTCGAGCGATATCGACGACGTTTGTTTTCGAGAGCCCGTACAGCCGGCACGCTGCCGTGCCGGCTTCGATGATCGAGGACAAATAGCCAGTCTGCGGCTGGTTTTTTACAGTCGTGCCAATTTCCATTTGCCAATCCTATCTAGTCCGCATGCTGGGCGGGTCTCAGATAGCGTCTGATCGAGGCGGTTGACGATCAGTACGCAATCTGGCCATCCACCATCTTTCCCCCATTCGAGGAGAGCTCTCGCTTCAGGATTTCTCGCGCCTCCGGGCTGATGACCGCGACTGGAGCCGCAACGGCTACGCGCGCTGCCGAGCCGGCGAAATTGGCCGCTGTCATCCCGATCTGATCGGCAACGCTCGCCTTTCCGCCCTCGAGGCTCTGCCCTGCCAGCCGCCGCCCGAGCAGGCGCACGATCTCAGGACTGTCTGCGAAGGCATTGTGGCCGAGCGGATCGTTCGTCGCGATGGCGCTCGTGTCGATAACGGAAACGCCGAGTTCGTCGAGAAGAGGCGCATAAGGTCTGAGATCGGAGCCGCCGACGCGGCTGACGCCACCCGATAGCCAGCTCGACATCTCCAGCGCCTTGTCGCGTGTCGATGTCAAAATCACAAAGTGCGGCCGCTTCGGCCCCATCTCAGTGAACTGGCGACGGAAAACGTCGATGTCGATGTCCGGCGATGCGAGGACGACGTTCTTCACCTTCGTCGGGATTGATTTCTCGCGCATGGCGACGCCGCGTAACGCCTCGGCCGCAAGCCAGCCGCCCATGGAATGGGCGAGGATCGTCACATCGGAGACGTCGGGACTTTTGACAGCCTGGAGGATCAGATCCTCCAGAGCGCGACGCGAATAGTTGGCGCTCTCCTTGTCGTAGAGGTAATCGAAGACACGGCCCCTTGATGGCCAGGTGAACAGGATCGGTGCGGCGTCGGTACCCGAGTCATGGACGATCTGCGCGAAGCGGAAGACAGCATCGGCGTAGGTGTTGTTGAAGCCATGCACGAAAATGATGACCTGATGCTTCGTGTTTCGATTCTTCCGGTACCAGTCGAACGCCTGGCCCTCGGATTGCACCTTGGCAACCTGCGTGACCGCAAACTCCTTTTGCGGGTTGGGCGGCATGCGGGACGGCCACTGCACCTCCCCGATCTTGCGGTCCCGATCGGGCGGGATGGATACGTCGACGCTGTTAAGGGAAATCGCCGTCCCGCGGTCGCCGGTAAAGAGTTTGCCGGGATCCTCCGAAGGCTTGCGCGTCGTGGCGACGAGCATGGTGACCCGGCTCGTGCCGGCCGGGGCTACGGCGAGAGGCTGCAGGACATCCTGCACCCGGTTGGCGCAACCCGATGCAACAAGAGACAGGGCCACAAGGACCGGGACGGCGCGGCCCAAGCGGGCAGCGATTGCCTTGACGAATCCAAATCCAAAGCCGGTGAGACCCTGGGCAATGTGTCCAGGGAGTGAGAGCGGTGTGCTCATCTCAGTTCTGCTCGACTTCGCGAGGAATCCGGAACCAGGCGACGTAGAGCGCCGGTAGGAAGAGAAGTGTCAGCGCCGTTCCGACGACGATCCCACCCATCATCGCGTAGGCCATCGGACCCCAGAAAATCTCATGCGAGATCGGGATCAGGGCCAGCGTCGCCGCCGCGGCAGTGAGCATGATCGGTCGCATGCGGTGTTCGGTCGCCTCCACCACCGCCTTCCATGCCGACATTCCCTCTGCACGCAGCTCCTCGATCTGCACGATCAGGATCACGGAGTTGCGGATGAGGATTCCGACCAGCGCGAGCACGCCCAGGAGTGCGACGAACCCGAGCGGCGAGTTGCTGGCGAGCAGCGCCACGACGACGCCGATGAGCGCCAGCGGAGCCACCGAGAAGACCAGGAACAGCCTGTGGAAGCTCTGAAGCTGGATCATCAAGAGCGTCGCCATGATGACGAACATAGCCGGCGCCACCTTCGCAATCGGGCCTTGCGACTTGGCGCTTTCCTCGACCGCGCCCCCGATCTTGACCGAATACCCGGCCGGTAGTGTCTTTTCAAATGCCGAAACCTTGTCGGAGAGCGCCTTCACGACGGTCGCCGGCTGCGTCGCATCGCCGATTCCGGCCTTGATCGTGATGGTCGGAATTCTGTCGCGCCGCCAGATTGTCGGCTGTTCGAGCTCGTAGTGAAAGGTTGCGACCGATGACAGCGGCACGGATTGACCGCTGCTGCTCTGCAGTTGCAGGTCAAGCAGGGTGTCGATCGAGCCGCGCTCCTTTTCCGCGGCACGCCCGATGACGTCGACGAGATAGATGTCGTCGCGGACCTGCGTCACGGCATTCCCCTGTACGACGGTGTTGAGCGCCATCGCGATGTCCTGGGACGAGACGCCAAGCTGCCGGGCCTTGTCCTGCAGTACGTCTATCTTCACGACGCGGGCCGGTTCGTTCCAATTGAAGGCAAGGTTCCTGAGAGATGGATGGGCGCCGACGATCGAGCCCAGCTTCTGTGCCAGCTCGCGCACCGTCTGCAGATTTTCGCCGGACACGCGGTATTGGATCGGCTTGCCAACCGGAGGGCCGATGTCCAGAAGCTTCACGTAAGCGTCCGTTCCCGGAAACGACTTCCGAAGGTAGGTTTCCATCTGCTGCTTCAGCTTGTCCCTGACATCGAGTCCTTTGGTGACAATGACCGTCTGGCCGAAGGAAACGTCGGCCGGCTGCACGTCGAAGGAAAGAACGAAGCGCGGCGCACCCCTCCCGACATATGTCGACCAATGCTCGACGCCAGGATTGCCGGCCAGCATCTCACGCTCGAACTGGCCCATCTGGCGGCTCGTTTCGGCGATGGAGCTGTTCTGTGGCAGGTTCCAGTCGACGATCAGTTCCGGGCGATCGGAGCTCGGGAAGAACTGTTGCTGCACCATCGACAGGCCGGCGATCGATCCCGCGAAGAGAAGGACCGTTGCGACGATCGTCATCCAGCGCCAGCGCAGACAGAATTGCAGAAGGCTGGAAAAAACTTTGGCAAACCGACCCTTGTGCTCGGCGTGCTTCTTCATCGCCTTCGGTAGAACGGTCACGCCGATCAGCGGCGTGAACACGACGGCGACCACCCACGACACGACGAGTGAAACCGCGATGACGACGAACAGGGTGAAGGTGAACTCGCCCGCGTTGCTCTTGTTGAAAGCGACGGGGATGAAGCCCGCGACCGTAACCAGAGTGCCGGTCAACATGGGAAACGCAGTCGATGTGTAGACGTAGGTGGCGGCCCTCGTGAGATTGTCGCCCGCTTCCAGCCGTGCAACCATCATCTCGACGGCGATCATGGCGTCGTCGACGAGGAGGCCGAGCGCGATGATCAGCGCTCCAAGCGAGATGCGCTGCAGCGATATGCCGGTGTAGAACATGACCATGAACGTGATGGCGAGAACGAGCGGGATTGCGATTGCCACCACCAGGCCGGCCCTCATCCCCAGACTGATGAAGCTGATTGCGAGCACGATTGCGACCGCCTCGAACAGGGCTTTCGTGAAGCCGCCGACTGCCTCTTCAACCACTTTCGGCTGATCCGAGACCTGTTCGACGGCGACACCGACCGGCAGATCCTGAATGATCCGGGTCATCGTCTTTTCGAGCGCTTCGCCGAAGGCGAGCACATTGCCGCCGGTCTTCATGCCGATCGCCAGTCCAATCGCCGGCTTTCCATTGAAGCGGAAGAGCGACGTCGGCGGGTCGACGTAACCACGGGTGATCGTTGCGACGTCGGTCAGCGGGAAGAACCGGTCGTTTACCCGAAGGTTGATCCCGCGCAAGGTGTCTTCGGAAATAAAGCGCCCGCCGACCCGCAAAGCGACCCGCTCCGGCCCCGTTTCGACAAAGCCGGACTGGGTGACTGCGTTCTGCGCCTGGAGCGTGGCAATGATGGCGGAACGGTCGATGCCGAGGGCGGCGATCTTGCGGGTGGAGAACTCGAGGTAGATCACCTCGTCCTGTGCGCCGACGATGTCGACCTTGCCGACGTCGGGGATGTTGAGGATCTGCGTTCGGGCACCCTCTGCGAAATCGCGCAGTTCTCTCTGGCTGAGGTCATCTGCCGTGAAGGCAAAGATATTGCCATAGACGTCGCCGAACTGGTCATCGAAGAAGGGTCCGACCACGCCTTGGGGGAATTCGTGCTTGATGTCGTCAATCAAGTTGCGGACGCGCGACCAGGTGGGCTTTACGTCCCGCGCGTTCGTATCCGGCAGCAAATCGACGAAGACGATCGTTTGACCGGCAGTCGTAATGCTGCGGGTATGTTCCAGTTTGTCGAGTTCCTGGAGCTTCTTTTCGATGCGGTCGGTAACCTGCTGCGTCACCTCCTGGGCAGAAGCGCCCGGCCACTGAGCCTGGATCACCATCGTCTTGATCGTAAAGGACGGATCCTCCTCGCGGCCGAGTCCGAGATAGGCAAAGGCGCCCGCCACCGCGAACATGATCATGAAGTACCAGACAAGAGAACGATGCTCGAGCGCCCAGTCAGAAAGGTTGAATTTATTCACGGGCGTGGCTCCTGTCCGAGTTGCACTTTCTGTCCATCGGTGAGTTCATCGATTCCGGCTATGACGATCTCTTCCCCTTCCCGCAGCCCCGCTTGAACCAGGACAGAACGGGGGGCGGACGCCGGACCTTCCAGTTCAACCGTTCTCGGAGCGACAGTGGCCGTCGAGCGATCTACCACCCATACCTGGCTGGTCCCGCCTTCATGGCGGATGGCGGAGAGCGGCAGCATGATCGCCTGCTTCCCTTCTCCGACAACAAGCGGCGTCGCAGTGACCACGGCGCCAAGGCGGAAGATGTCCGGCGCCTGATCGATCCCGATCTTCAGCCGATAAGTGCGGGTATTGGGATCGGCCTGCGGTGCGATCTCGCGGACCACCCCAGTCGCCTGGATCCTGCTGTCGAGCTGGAGGGCGACATTGAAGCGGTCGTCCAGGCGAACGCGACTGAACTGCGCTTCCGGCACGTCGACGACCACGTCGCGCTGCTCGAGGCGTGCCAGTTTCAAGACCGGTTGGCCGGCCGAGACGGTCTGACCCATTTCCGCGGACGTGGCGGTCACGACGCCATCGAACTCGGCCCTCAGTTCGGCGTAGCCTAGCTGCTCATGCGCCTTCGCAAGGCTGGCCGTCGCTTTCGCAGCATTGGCGGTAGCCGACTTGAGCTGCTGCTCGGCAAGATCGTGATCGGCAACGCTCGCTGCATTGCTTTGGACGAGCCTTCGCTTACGCGTTTCCGTCGTCGCCGCGTTCTCCAACTGCGCCTGGGCGTTGCGCAGTTCGGCTTCCGCGCTCCTGACCGCGAGCTGCAGAGTGAGAGGATCGATTTCCGCCAGGACATCGCCTTTGTGCACCAAGTCGCCGACATCGACCTTGCGAGAGACCATTCGCCCGAGCGTCCGAAACGCCAGGTCAGTCTCGATGCGGGCTCGCACCACGCCGGGCGAGCTTACCGCTTTGTCCTGTTCGGCCGCAGCCATGACAACTTTGACGTCTTGTGCAGCGACGCCGCCGGTGACGACGAAATCGCTCTGGCGGTACCGGTCGACCGAAATCTTCCGGAGCGAAACGGTTTGGTTTTGAGTGTTGACGAGCCACACGGCTGGTTCGCCTTCGGCTGATGCGATTGCGGTATAGGGCAGCACGATGCCGTCGCGCGGCGAGGCGCGCAGCTTGCCCACGACAGGCGTTCCGAGCGGCCATGGCGCGCCGTCCTGGAGCCCCACCTTGATCCGGATCGTGCCTGCCTTCGCGTCTATGACGGGCGAGACCTCGCGTATGCTGGCATGGACGTCGCGCGAGGGGTCGGAGACCGGTGCGACCTCGACGTCGTTCCGCGGCCGGCCATCCAGAAAGAATGCCTCGAAGACGTCGAACACCGCATCCCGCGGTCCGTCATGGGCGAGCGTGAAGGCCGACTGAGCTGCTGATACCACCTGCCCGGCTTCGATGCCGCGCGCCGTGATGATGCCGTCTGCAGCCGCTTTCAACTCGGTGTAGGACAGCGCGTCCTCGCTCGTCGCGAGCGCGGCCTCGGCCGCCTCGAGGGAAGCCCGCGCACTCAGCAACTCCTTCTGTGCATCGTCAAAGACCGCCCGCGGAACGGCCTGCGACTGCAGGAGCGACTTGGCTCGATCGAAGGCGAGTGTCTTCTGCGCAACGATGGCCTGCGCCGACTCCAGCGCGGCGCGGGCGACGCTGACATCCGCCTGTTGTTCCGTGTCGTTGAGGCGGGCAAGGACGTCGCCGGCGTGGACATGCGATCCGACGTCGACCCTTCTCTCAAGAACCCGGCCGCTGACGCGAAAGGAGAGGTCGGTCTGAACCCTAGCCTTCACCTCGCCGGTGATTTCCGCACCCGGCTGATACTGAGCCTCGGCGGCCGCGACGACGCGGACCTGCTGCGGCGGCGGCGCAACTTCGGCTTTTTCTTCGCAAGCAGCCAGAACTGCGCAGGCGAGACCAATTCCCAGCAATCGAAAGGACTGCATTTTTTGCTCCGGTACGGTTTGCGACCAAAAGGAGAGCCACGGTGTTCGCCGCAGTCTTCAATCTGATTGCGAATGAGGGCCATTTGCGATGTTGACAACGCCCACTTAAAGATGGGAGTGGGCAATGTCAACATCGCAAAGCAAAAATGTTGACACACGCAACATCGAGTTCGAGTGGAATGGCTGCAAGCCACTGGTCGCGCGGGATTTTCCGGAGGGTGGCTCTAGATCCGATGCGCTGCGGCCCCCAGCGTTCCCCCGCCTGCCTAACCGCCCCTCGCCCGAGGGGGCATTGAGAAGGTTGCGGACCGGCCGCGCGAGCGCCTGATTATGTCACGGCACGACGCATGGCAGGCCGTCTAAGACCCCGTCAGCAGGTTCGACAGCGGGCGGGCGGTGGGCCTTGCTCAAAAGCCTCGAGCGTCGTCCTTACTTCACACTGTCTCAGAACCGGGCGAGACGGTCCCCTGCCCGTCACCGGCCAAATGCTTACAGGGCGGCGCGCTTTGCCTCGGACAGGTCTTTGCGACCTCATGAACCGCTTTCGCCCTCGCCATTGAGAGCCAGCGCAGARCGGATGCAATCAAGCAAAGTCTGTCCGTTGAACGGCTTTGTCAGACAGCCGACGACGTCCGCGCCCAACGCTGACGCGCCCATATTCTTTTCCGGGAAGGCGGTGATCAGAATAGTCGGAATGCTCTTGCCCAGCGCGACGAGCCGGCGGTGCAGATCGAGTCCGCTCATTCCAGGCATATTGATGTCTGTCACGAGGCAGGCCGTGCGGCGGACATCAGGAGATATCAAGAAATCATCTGCGGATGAAAAGGACTCGGCGTCAAATCCCATCGACCTCATGAGCCCCTTTATAGCGTCCCGTATCGACTCGTCGTCGTCGACGATCGCAATCAGAGGTCTCTTGGTTGGCACTGCCGCCTCCCAACTTCGCCGACCGGCATCGTGCCGAATTAGCGTTGTGGCGCGCTTGACTGGATGGATTTAGTATCGAACGGCGACAAAGGCGTCGCAAGCTATACAATCGTATAGCGTGTCTAAGACTTGCGCGACGAGCGCGGCATCGCCGGGCATGTGGCGCATCGGCATGCCACGGCAGACAGCTGGACGCGCAAGCGCTTTTGGGGCCGCCCGCATCTAGCCTTGTGGCCGAGGTAATTATCGCGCATTCTGGTGTGCGAAAGAGGACCCGTTTCGGCAATAGCGAAGGAGACAGGAGGAGTGTTCTCATCGCGTGACCGGCGCTATGCTTATGCTGGTTGGCTTCGCCCGCTGCCGCTGCAGTGGGGCTCGATAGTATATATTCCCAAGACGTCGAATCACCTTGGGAGTTCTGACGATTGACCGAGGCGCCAGCAACCATCATTGTCATCGATGATGACCCGGAGATCCGCGAGGCGCTTGGCAGTCTGCTGCGTTCCGTCGGCTTTGCCGTCAACCTCCTTGCTTCGGTCGGCGACTTCCTCAGATCTGGGCGACCCGACGGACCGACCTGTCTCGTGCTCGATGTCCGCCTTCCAGGGCAAAGCGGCCTTGATTTTCAGCTTGCGCTGTCGCGAGAAAATATTCAGTTGCCGATCGTCTTCATCACCGGGCACGGCGACATTCCCATGTCTGTCCAGGCGATGAAGGGGGGCGCCGTCGAGTTCCTAACGAAACCGTTCCGAGACCAGGATTTGCTCGACGCCGTTCACGTCGGCCTGGCGCGCGACCGCGTGTGGCTTGAAAATGAAAAGTCATTGGCGACGGTGCGCGCGCGTTTCGATAGCCTGACGCCGCGGGAGCGCGAGGTGATGGCTTTGGTGGTGACCGGACGGCTTAACAAGCAAATTGCCGGCGATCTAGGCGTGAGCGAGATTACCGTGAAGGTTCACCGCAGCCAGGTCATGCAGAAGATGGGCACCAGATCCCTGCCCGAACTCGCGCGTATGGCTGACAAACTGATGCTCGCGCCGGGAAAGCCGCAAACGCACTCGTAAGGGTCTTGGCTGCGCGTATAGGTTACCCCCTCCTCATTGGTAATCGAACCGTCCTGGTGGCTAATAGCGCCGGCGGGAGCTCTCCTCTATGATGCAGGCTCCTTTCGTTCTCCACCTCCTCCCAGGCCGTATCGTCCCGATCGGCCCGCCTTGAGCCTCCCTACCCCCGCGGGAGGCTCCTTTTTGGACTCAGAGCCGGCAGACACTTTCGACTTCAACACCGACAACGAATCGCACCTGACGGTACGACAGGCACGAAGCACGCCGATGTTGTGCTCGCCTTTTATCTTCGGCGACACCGCGGCTGTACCACCTGCCGGCCTGCTGGGTTAGACAAGGAGAGAGACTGTCGGCCCAGTCGTTGTCGGGCCACGGATGACGTCGCCGACATGTCAATCGCTGAGCGGAATTCGCTGATGGGTGTCGGTGCCGGTATTCCAAAGTATCGCAAGACGATACCACAGTATAATTTCCCGTCGTCCCTTCCATCGCTAGCCTCTACTCGTTGCCTCGGGACAGGCAGGTCGCGAATCCCCCCGTTGCTACCACCACGCTTCGGCGCTCCCTCCATCCGAAGCTCTGCGGGTCCACGATCCGCCTGACCGCCCAGCAGCCGTTGGGCGGTCTTTCGTAGCGGTGGACCACGTATCGAACGGGTGGGTGATGGCCGCTCGTTGTTGGGACGAACAGGCGAGATGTGGTAAGAAAGTGGGGAAGTGGTCGCGGTTCGTCATGTGCTCACTTTGGCCAATTTGACGGACGGATTCCCGAAACGAAAGTGGCAGTGCCAAATGCGACAGGCGAGATGACGAAGTCGGCAAGCAGGCACATCCTCTTTCTTCGGTGTTGGTGGAGATGGGAGTTTGGAGGTTTTTTGGGAGGACGGTGAGCGCGTGCTCCATCGGGAACGGCGCCGGGGTGCCGACGGCAAGTGGAACCCGGTACTGGTCGTGCTTTCGACGCTCGAATACCCGACGCCTTCGAGCCTCGGCCGCCTCGACCATGAATATGCATTGAAGGATGAGCTCGATAGCGCATGGGCAGTGCGACCGCTTGAGTTGGTGCGCGAAGGCGGCCGGACCATGCTGGTGCTTGAAGATCCGGGCGGCGAGCCGCTCGCCGGGCGGCTCGGAACGGCTATGGAAACGGAGCTTTTCCTGCGCCTCGGGATCGGCATCGCCGCTGCGCTCCGTGGGGCCCACCAGCGCGGTCTCGTCCACAAGGACATCAAACCGGCCAATATCCTGGTAACGGGCACGGGCGCCGAGGTGCGGCTAACAAGCTTCGGGATCGCCTCGCGCCTCTCCCGCGAGCGGCAGACTCACGAGCCGCCCGAAGTGGTCGCCGGAACGCTCGCCTATATGGCCCCCGAACAGACCGGGCGCATGAACCGCTCGATCGATTCCCGCAGCGACCTTTATGCGCTCGGCGTGACACTCTACGAAATGCTGACCGGCAGCCTGCCGTTCTCCGCCTCCGACCCGATGGAATGGGTGCATTGCCACATTGCACGGCAGCCGACGCCGCCCAACGAGCGGGTGGCGGATGTTTCACCGGCAGTCTCGGCCATCGTCATGAAGCTGCTCGCCAAGACGGCCGAGGAACGATACCAGACGGCAGGCGGCGTCGAGCACGATCTGACCCACTGTCTCAGCCAATGGGAAATGCAGCACCGGATTGACGCATTCCCGCTCGGCGAACGCGACATCCCGGACCGCCTGCTGATTCCCGAGAAGCTTTACGGGCGAGAGCACGAGGTCGAGATCTTGCTCACTGCCTGGGACCGCGTGGTGTCGAGCGGCGCGCCGGAGTTGGTGTTGGTCTCTGGCTATTCCGGCATCGGCAAGTCGGCGGTGGTCAATGAACTTCACAAAGCTCTGGCGCCGCCGCGCGGCCTTTTTGCGTCCGGCAAGTTCGATCAGTATAAGCGCGATATTCCATATGCGACCCTTGCGCAGGCGTTTCAGAGCCTTGTCCGGGAGCTTCTCGCGAAGAGCGACGCCGATTTGGCACTCTGGCGCGAGACGCTGAGGGAGACGCTGGGACCGAACGGACGGCTGATGGTCGACCTCGTCCCCGATCTGAAGCTCATCATCGGCGACCAGCCGCCGGTCCCCGAACTTCCGCCACAGGAGGCGCAACGGCGTTTCGAGCTGGTATTCCGGCGGTTCATCGGTGTCTTCGCCCAGCCGGAGCATCCGCTGGCGCTGTTCCTCGACGATCTCCAGTGGCTCGACGCGGCGACGCTCGATCTGCTTGAAGATCTCTTGACCCGGCCGGATCTGCAACACCTGATGCTGGTTGGTGCCTATCGCGACAACGAAGTCACCGCCGCCCATCCGCTGATGCGGAAGCTCGACGCGATCAAAACCGCCGGCGGCAAGGTAGCGGAGATCACCCTTGCGCCGCTTACCAAAGACGATCTCCGGCAGTTGATTGCAGATGCGCTCCACTGTCAGACCGATCGTGCAGCCCCGCTCGCACAAATGATGCTCGACAAGACCGGCGGCAATCCGTTCTTCGTCCGTCAGTTCCTATTTTCGCTCGCCGAAGAGGGAATGCTCGCCTTCGATCATGACGCGGCATGCTGGTCCTGGGATCTCGGGCGCATTCACGCCAAGGGATACACCGACAACGTCGTGCACCTCATGGTCGGCAAGCTCGAGCGCCAGCCGCCCGAAACGCGGGAGGCGCTGCAGCAGTTCGCCTGTCTTGGAAACATAGCAGATATTGCGACGCTTTCGCTCGTCCTCGGGATACCGGAGGAAGAAGTCGCCGGCGCCTTATGGCCCGCCGTCGCTCATGAACTGCTCGAGGGGTTGGCAGGCGCATATCGGTTCGTCCACGATCGCGTTCAGGAAGCCGCCTATTCGCTAATCCCGGAGGAGCGACGCGGCGAGTTGCACCTCCGCATTGGGAGGTTGCTTGCGGCAAACACCGCGCCGGAGCTGATTGACGATTATGTTTTCGAGATTGTCAGCCAGCTCAATCGGGGAGCCGCACTGATCACCTCAACTAAGGAGCGCGAGCAACTGGCCGAGTTCAATCTGCTGGCCGGCAAGCGCGCAGCGGCGTCGACGGCATACGCCTCGGCACTCAACTATTTTGTTGCAGGCACGACGCTGCTGCCGGAAGACGCCTGGGAGCGCCAGCGCCAACTGACCTTCGCGCTTGAGCTGAACCGAGCCGAATGCGAGTTCCACCTTGGCGCGCTGCCGGACGCGGAGGAGCGATTAGCTCAGCTTTCCAATCGTGCTGTCTGCTCCGACGATCAGGCTGCTGTCGCCTGCCTGCGCATCGATCTCTATGCTGCGCTCGGTCAGACCGGCCGGTCGGCCGCGGTCGGTCTCGACCATGTGAGGCAACATCTCGGCATCGACTGGGCGCCGCATCCGGCCGACGAGGAGGTTCAAAGAGAATACGGCCGAATATGGTCGCAGCTCGGCAGCCGCGCGATCGAGGAACTCATTGATCTGCCGTTGATGCGCGACCCAGCATCCGCCTCGACGCTGGATATTCTCACCCGGCTCGTTGGGGCGGTATGGCATACGGATGCGAATCTGGCTTGCATGGCAATCTGCCTGGCTGTGAACCTGAGCCTCGAGCGAGGCAACAGCGACGGCTCCTGCTACCATTATGTGTCGCTTGGCTATATTGCCGGACCGCGCTTCGGCGACTATGAGGCCGGATTCCGGTTTGGTCAGCTAGGCTGCCATCTGGTCGAAAAGCACGACCTGAAGCGCTTTCAGGCCAGGACTTACAAAGACTTCGGGGCTCACGTCATACCGTGGACGAGACATGTCCGAACCGGCCGCGACATCTTGCGGCGAGCGCTTGAAATTGCCAACCAGTGCGGCGACCTCACGTTTGCCGGATACAGCCATGTCAGTTTGAACTCGAACCTGCTGGCCGCGGGAGATCCGCTTATGGAAGTGCAGCGCCAAGCGGAGATTGGCCTCACGTTTGCGCAGGAGGTGCGGTTCCAGTTCGTGATAGATCTCGCCAGTGCGCAACTCGGACTCGTCCGGACGCTGCGCGGGTTGACCCGGAAATTCGGCTCCTTTGACGACGACGGATTTGACGAACTTGAGATCGAACGTCGGTTTTCCGAAAATCCGAATCTTGCGGAAACCTGCTACTTTGTCAGAAAACTGCAGGCGCGGTTCTTTGCCGGCGACTATGAGGCGGCCGTCGATGCGTCATTGCGGGCGCAGAGGCTGCCATGGACATCGGTGTCGCATTTCGAAGAAACGCCGGAGCATCATTTCTACGGTGCGTTGGCCCGCGCCGCATGCTGCGACTATGCTGTGGCTGAGCCGCGGGCGCAGCATACGGAGGCTCTGGTTGCCCACCACCGACAGCTTCAGATCTATGCGAAGAATTGCCCGGAGAACTTCGAGAACCGAGCCGCGCTGGTCGGCGCCGAAATAGCACGCCTCGAAGGCCGCGAAATCGACGCGGTGCGTCTTTACGAACAAGCGATCCGCTCGGCGCGCGCAAACGGCTTCGTTCATCATGAAGCCCTCGCATATGAACTTGCCGCCCGCTTTTACGCGCAGGGAGGCTTCGAGGATTTCGCACGTCTCTATCTCCGCAATGCGCGTGGCTGCTATCGGCGCTGGGGCGCCGACGGTAAGGTGCGGCAACTTGACCAACTCTATCCTGACCTGAGAGGGGAAGAGCGCGTTCCCTCTCCGACAAGCACCATTGGTGCACCGGTCGAACAACTCGATCTCGCAACCGTTATCAAAATCTCGCAAGCGGTGTCGGGCGAGATTGTGCTTCAAAAGCTGATCGACACCGTGTTGCGCACCGCCGTTGAGCAGGCGGGCGCCGAGCGCGGCTTGTTGATCCTGTCGCGTGGCGGTGAGTCGCGGATCACGGCAGAAGCCACGACGGGCGGCGAAACGGTCGTGGTGCAGATGTGTGACGAGATCGCGACAGGGACCGCCCTGCCGCAATCGCTCCTTCATTATGTCTTGCGCACAAGCGAAAGCGTGGTTCTCGACGACGCCATAGCTCAGAACCCATTTTCCGCGGACCCCTACATTTGTCAGCACCGTACTCGTTCTATTCTCTGTGTGCCGTTGCTCAATCAGGGCCAACTGGCCGGGGTACTCTATCTTGAAAACAACCTCGCCCCTCGGGTCTTTGCGCCGGCCAGGATCGCGGTGCTGAAGCTGCTCGCCTCTCAGGCGGCGATCTCACTGGAGAATACCCGGTTGTACCGCGATCTCGCTGAACGCGAAGCCAGGATCCGTCGCCTGGTCAAGGCCAACATCATCGGAATCGTCATCTGGGACATCGAAGGTCGCATTCTTGAGGCCAACGACGCGTTCCTCCGCATGGTGGGATACGACCGAGAGGATCTTGCCTCTGGTCGGCTATGTTGGACGGAACTGACGCCGGCCGAATGGCGCGACCGCGACGCACGGGCCATCGGGGAGCTGAAGTTGATCGGGGCAGTCCAACCGTTCGAGAAGGAGTACTTTCGGAAAGATGGCAGCCGTCTGCCCGTGCTGATCGGCGGTGCCCTATTAGAAGAAAGCAGGAACGAAGGTGTCTCATTCGTCCTCGATTTGACGGAGCGCCGGCAGGCCGAAGAGGCGTTAAGGGAGAGCGAGGGAGCCCTGCGCGAGGCGCTGGGGCAACTGGCCCACGCAAACCGCGTCGCCACAATGGGGCAGCTCACTGCATCCATCGCCCATGAAGTCAATCAACCGCTCGCCGCGTCGCTCACCAACGCCCAGGCGGCTTTGCGCTGGCTCGGCAGCCATCCGCCGAATCTGGAGGAAGTGGCTCAGGCGCTCGGCCGGATCGTGGATAACGCCAATCGGGCCGGCGATGTCATTGGCCGGATCCGTGCCTTGGTCAAGAAGGAGCCCCCTCGCAAGGGGCAGTTCGACCTCAATGAAGCCATTCGTCACGTGATTGCCTTGACCGGCAGTGAAGTGCTCCGGCAAGGCGTCACGCTGCAGACCGAATTCGCGACGAGTCTCCCGTCCGTGGAAGGAGATCGCATCCAGGTGCAACAGGTGGTCCTAAATCTGATCATGAACGCCATCGAGGCGATGAGCGGCATCGATGGGGAAGAGCGCGAGTTGCTGATCAGCACCGAGATAGCGGCCTCAGGAGGCGTGGTCGTCGGGGTACGCGACTCGGGTCCAGGCATGGACCCGCAGACCATGGACCGTCTTTTTGAGGCATTCTACACGACCAAATCCAGCGGCATGGGTATGGGCCTGGCGATCTGCCGTTCAATCATCGAGGCTCACGGGGGCCAAATGTGGGCCGCCGCCAATGACCCTCGTGGGGCACTGTTTCTGTTCAGCCTGCCTCTCCAACGAGATGAAACGATCGGCGCAAAGCCAGCCGACGAAATGGCGGTGTTGGGAAACTGCGTAGGACCAACACCCGGCTGAAGCACTCGCAGCAAGTAGGTCTCGCGCAGTCTCAAGGCCTTAGGCAGGGCCTCTGGTCTCCATCACGAGACGAACAATGTGYGGCCGGAGCTGGATTCATCTTCACGACGCCGCGACCGGGCCGATGGGGCGGTGGGGAGCATCCACATGTCTGAACCAGCTAGAAGGTGCCGGGCACCAAGCTCGATGATCCTCAATTCTGGACCCAAGACGCGGCTCTGGCTTAATGCATGGTCGCGGAAATCACTGAAGGGGTAAGACTCCCGAGGTCATCCAGGAGACGGACAAGCCCGGCGGAGTAGCAAAAAAGACCGAACTGGGTTCCAGTAACGTATAGGGTAAAGACAGATCTCCAGGCGTGCATAGCTTGCCCCCAGGGACACTCGATCGTTTCGCGCGGCATGACGGCAAACATCATCAAATGAGCCTCCAAGTCTGTCGTCGGCAGTGATGAAATATCTGGCGGCGTGTGGAGCGGAGAGCCCGGAGCCCAAGGCCCGGCGTCCCCATATGCGCTGGGAAAAAGCGTCAATGGGACCAGCTCGATTTGGATGCGGTGGAGGTCATGTGTCATGGTGTCAATCCTTAGAAAGAACGCGGAGGAGCGAAGAGGCAAACGGTCCGGCCCCATCGGCTCGCCGGCCACCTATCGTTGGCGAACCGGCCTCAAGTCTGTTCTTGATGCAGGCATCACGAGGCGTGATGAACTCCTTCGCGAGCTTGATGACATTGCCGCGCGGAATAAAGTGCCCTGACCGTAACAGGACGCCGCTCGACCGGCTATTGATCTTGAGGAAGGATCGGGTAGCGAAGAGGAGGGGATGCCTTATACAGGGGTTTAGGAGTCGCTCGTCGAGGCCTGCTGCCAGAAATCAGACCACCACCCGCTCCTTCCCGATGAGATGCCCTCGGTGAGAAATGTGTGGACGCTTCACTCTCGAAACGAGCGGCCGAGCCGAGCATAGCTCCCTAGCAGCCCGCCTGGTGCTGCCTCCGTATAACTTGAGCATACACAAGTATGATGGCGGAGCTACGCGGCTTGTTTTACCTTTTGCTCATGAGTGCTGGCTCCCCAGGCTGGTCATGTTGGCACCGGCGTCGGCAGCCATTCACCAGACGTTGGAACCATGGCCGATTTTCAGGTTCTAAAACCGTTAGGAAGGGACGCAGAATGCCGACGGTATCTCCGGCTCCTATCACGCCTCCAGACGAACACGTTGTTACCGCCCGAGAAGCGCTTGAGCCCCTCTACGAGAGACTTGAGCTTCACACCGACGCCACCCTGCTGTCGGCGGCAATGGAAGCCGGATGGCCGGCCGACGAGGCAACGAAGGCGCTGGCTGCCCTTAGATTGCACGACGCCCTCAATATTCTTGGCCGAGGGAATTGAGGTCCAAGCATATCGATGCATAGCCCGACGGCCAAATGAAATGGCAGGCTTCGCAAAGTTCTAAAGGAATTGAACCGACGAGGGATTATCCGGAATTGGATAGTAAATGCCACCGCAACCGAAAGCGAACAAGTTACGGCTTTCGGACGCAGATGGGGTCCTCAGGCGGGGGGTCGGGAATCCTGGGTTTGCCGTGCTCGTTCACGCCAGCGTCAATTTTGATGATCATCCGAACGTCGGCTGCATTCTCCACACCGAATTCAGTTTCCAGCATCCGATGAACGCCCTAGTCGAAAGGATGTCGAGCTCAAGGTTTTCAGTCTGTCTGAGGGCCGTACGAGCACGCCGGTCATCGACCATTGCTTCTAACATCGTTCTGCAAAACACCAGAGGCTCTCTTGGTTGCCACGATTTAGTAGATCGACCAAATTATCGGCCTCCTCGGCGGTGAGCATGTCCATGACAAACCCATCGATGATGGCCGGCTGTCCGATGACTTTATCGACCACAGTCCAGTAAATATTGAGGTTCTTACAACGGGTATATCTCGGCGCTGCCATCGTGAACGGCCTCCGTGTGGTAATGACTTTCGTCAATTGTGAGCGGTCTACAAGACATGACTGCCCGGTGGCTCTTGGACATCTGCGAGGCTCATGACGCTAGGCGGCAGCTCGACAGAGAAAGAGGGCTCCCATTCAGCGGGTGGTAAAGGAACCGTTGCACCACAAAGAGTTAGGCGGCTCGTTGCCTTTAAGAAGGCGCTCACAGTAGAGCATTTTTGTACCCGCCAATGAAGAGATGCGTTGGAATCAGGCATGCTATCTATTCGTATAGCCTTCCAAAAGCTCGCATCGTCCCCATTGATGGCGAGCGGCACGTGGTGCCGCGGCTTGCACCTAGTTCCGCTCGTAGGTGTCCGGATGACCAATTCGAAGCTGCCTTCCGCCAGTCAAGAGTCTTGCACGTTCGGACTTCGGCTATACCCCCCAGGACAAGCCTGAAGATCTTGCGAGAGACGAATCCGAAGAGCTCCCGAGGGACGAACGCTACGACGCCGCGAATCGCCAGCTTCAATTTGCTGCGTGTAACAGGCCATCGTCCGATGTTGACAACGCCCACTTTGCATGCGTAAAGTGGGCGTTGTCAACATATCTAGGCCAAATATGTTGACACACGCAACATCGTTGCAAGATGAGCACGCACGACCAGGTCTCTGCTGCCACTGTGGATCGCACACCCACTAAAGGTGTGTCACCGGATATTCTCAAAGAATCCAATGGGATGTGATGAAACGAGTCGAAAAGAAAACATCAAGGGCGGAGCGGAAGGCAAGGCGTCCTGATGAAATACTGGAGGCCGCGTTCGAGGAATTTGCGGCGAAAGGTTATGCGGCAACGCGTGTCGAAGACGTCGCAACCCGACTGGGGATAACAAAGGGAACGGTCTACCTCTATTTCCCGACCAAGGAAGTTCTTTTCCAGGAAATGTTTCGCCAGGCCTCGACGTCATCCGCGGACCTGTCGACCGCCATCGGCAGCCTTCGTGGATCCTGCGCCGACCGGATGCGAGGCCTGCTGCTGATCTCCTATGAAAGCACGGCCAACGACCGAAAGACGAGAGAACTTCTGCGCTTGTCCCTCGCCGAAGGCACTCGCTTTCCCGAAGCGGTCGATTTCTATCATGGCAAGTTCATTGCGCCGACGCTTGCTGCCCTCACGGCCCTCGTCGAGCAAGGCGTGAAATCGGGAGAGTTTCGGCAAGACGCGGCGGCCCATGCGCCGGACGTACTCGCGAGTTCGATTTTTCACGTTGCCGTCTGGCGTCTCATGTTTGCGGGTCGAAAACCGATCGACGGCAAGGCAATTGTTGAGGCGCACATCGACCTCGTGATGAGCGGACTCGTGCAGCGTTCGGGACGCAGGTACTGATCTGGCGAAGTACGTCAGAGCGGAGGGGAGCTTGGCAGTCTTCGATGCGTGGCAAGGCCGGATGCGTCGTGCGACGTCCGGCCTGAACCTCCTTCCGGTGCCGAGCGGAACCTAATTCCCGCCAGGCACGCGATCGTAATTCGACGATGGAACTTCACCCGTCACCAAGATATTTCCCTGGATCTTATAGACGATCCGTAGATTGGCGGCTGCGGCCTGAAGCCAACCGACCGCTTCTTCCGATGTCCATGCCGTACCCTCTGGCGGCAGGCTCTCAAACAGGCCGGCAATCAGAGGATTCACAGACGGGGAGCTGCTATTGCCGCCGCTTTGGTTCGTCCCGCCGCCAACGGACGGGCCGGAGCGGCTCTGATCCGAAGAGCTCGCATATACCTCGCCAGAAGAGCCTGAAGACCTGGCGTCAGACGAACCAGAAGAACCAGCGTGAGACGAACCCGACGATGCCCCGTTAGCAGAGCCCGCGCTGCCGTGGGACGAACTCGAGGACGCCGTGCCAGAGGAGCCCGTAGCGGAGCCAGACTGGTATCCATAGGAAGAATACGTCGTTCCGCCCGTGCTCGAGGCTGCCGCAGCACCGGTGACGACGCCTGCCGCATACCCGCCCAGGACGTAGGCTTCGCGGCGATAGTATCCACGCCCATAGTCTCCACCGCCATAGTCTCCACGGCCATACCCTCCGTGACCATAGTCTCCAACGCCGTGGTCCCCACGACCATAATAACCACGGCCAAAGTATCCGTTGCCGTTGCCAGACACCTTGAGATCGCCAGAGTTGTTGACGGTGAGGTTGCCCGAGTCCTTTGCGGCGATGTTGCCCCCGGAGTTCATCAAGGCGCGGTTCCCATTCAAGTTACCGCCTGAGTTCAGCGTGTTGCGGATATTTCCGGACAGGTTGCCCCGTCCGCGGCCAGGCCCTGCCGCCAATCGCCCCTTGGCGCCACCGACATTTGGCAGACGAGTACGAGGGTTCACCGGTGGACGGTTCTGCACGTGCATCGGCGGGCGGCCATGGGCCATCGGCGGACGCTGTATGCCGCCCATCTGTGGACGTGGCAGCCCTCCCGGCCCTCCCGACGGCAGATGTGGTGGGCCTCCAGACGGCAGGGGCGGTGGGCCGCCGGGCGGCGGTGCAAACTGACCGAAGGCCGCGTCCGATGTAATGGCCGTCAAGGCGAGAAAAGCAAAGCAGGTGCGCTTCAGATAGGTCATCACTTGGCCCTTTCCGTTTCCGGCGCGGCGGCCGCAGTCGGCTCAATCTTTTTCACATCCGCAGGAGGTTCAAAGGTGAATTCGGAGTCGGACAGAGGGGGCTGGGTCTTCCAGCTGGTGAATTCGGCAACGAAGCTTGGTTGGCCCTGCAGCAACGGGTAGGTGACGACCAAGCGATGCGGCGTCGCCGCGTCATTCTTCTCCAGCCACAATTCCACATCGATACCGGACTTCTGTGAGAAAAGCAGATGCCGGCACTCGACCCCGTCGATAGTAGCCATGCCCACCTGCTCGGCCGCCATGGCATCGCCCAGCAGCACTTCGTCCGGAGAGCCCGCAAAAAGGACGCCGAGCGGAAAATCGAGGTCCAGCTTGTCTGCGATCTCGTCGAGCGCGGACGGTATGTCGCCCGACGCGGGGATCGTCATGTATTTCTTTCTGTCGGGAAGGAAGACCGAGGCCGCCTTACCGTCGTAGAAGAGATCGTGTCTGCCGTCATCGCCGATAAACTCGACGGCGATCCGATCGGGCCGGCGGGCGGCGATTTTGATCGTATGGAAGATGTGAAGCGGTTGTCCGAATTCGTCCAGATAGACACTGATCGTTCTTGCCGTGACCGACAGGTCCCTGGCGTGCAGCGTCTTTCCCATCTGCGCAACGGCGGTCGCGGCCTCGTCGCTGACCGCTTTTTTTACCGGCGGTGTCGGCTCATCCGCTCGGGCTGTCGGCAGCGCGGCGAGTCCTACGATCATGCCGAGCGCGGTAGTCTGGAGCGCATTCCGCAGTGTCGCGGTCACGCGACGCACGCTTGCGCGGTCAACAGACGGACTGGTGGCGACAGACGGTCGCCGGGCCTTCAAGAAGGCCCGGCGCAAACCATTACAGACTTCCATGTTCATTTCCTTTGATACTCAAGAACGAGATAGCGCGAGCCGACTGTGGCTCGTCGCGAGGTAGAGTTGGTCCGGGTGCTGGAGCGTTTCTGTCGCACGGCGCCGCAAAGGGCGTCGTCCGTCTGTCCGTAATCGATCCTACTGCATGAACCAGCCGTGGCTCACGACCAGCGACTGACCGGTCACGGCATTGGACCTCGCCGCCGCGAAATAGAGAACAGCATCGGCCACATCATCGGTGCTGGTAAACTCGCCGTCGACCGTGTCCTTGAGCATCACCGTCTTGACCACCTGCTCCTCGCTGATGCCGAGCTCCCGCGCCTGCTCGGGGATCTGTTTGTCGACGAGCGGCGTGCGCACGAAGCCGGGACAGACCACGTTGGCCGTGACGTTGTGCTCGGCTCCCTCCTTTGCCAGTACCTTGGCCAGTCCGATCAGTCCGTGCTTGGCCGTGACATAGGGGCCCTTCAGCTTCGAGGCTTCCTTGGAGTGCACGGAACCCATGTAGATTACCCGGCCATAATTGGCGGCATACATGTGCTTGAGGCAGGCGCGAGTGGTCAGAAAGGCGCCGTCGAGATGGATCGAAAGCAGCTTTCTCCAGTCCGCAAAGGGAAAGTCGACCAGCGGCTTGACGATCTGGATACCGGCATTGCTGACCAGCACGTCGATTTTGCCGAACCTGGCGACCACCTCGCCAACGGCCTTTTCCACCTGCTCCTCGTCGGCGACGTTCATCGCCACGGCGAAGGCATCGCCGCCCTTGCTCTTGATCTCGGCGGCCGTTGCGTTCGCGGCGTCAAGATTGAGGTCGGCGATCACGGGAATGCCGCCTTCGGCTGCGAAGCGAAGCGCGATTTCCTTGCCGATGCCGCTCGCGGCTCCGGTGACAATCGCCACTCTTCCATCAAATCGAGACATGGATGGTTCCTTTCAGTTAGGGGAGATCAGTCGTTTTGAAGGTAGTCGAACACGACCTCGCCGAGGCCGAGGGTCAGGTCGGCGATGTAGTGGCTGGCCGACGTGACCTCGCGCATGGGCAAACGCGCGACGTCGCACGTCACATGTTCGAACAATTGCAGGGCTGCAGGCCCGGCCCATGCGCCCTTCAGCGTCACATCCTCGAGATAGTAGCGCACAAGTTCGCAAATCCGGGGCGAACCGTCGACGTCCGGGATGACCTTCAGCACGAAGGCGGGCTTCGCCATCGCCTTTGCCAGCGGCTCCAGCGGGAGCTCGCGATGCTTGTAGCCCATGGTCGCCCTCACGCAGAGAACCGAGCCATAGTGCAGCGTTCCGACGAGCGTCTCCTGCTCGTGCGACAGTTTCGGCGTTGCCAGCTTCTTCGGAAAGCCCCAGATCTCACGCCCGCCGGCGATCGGAGAGTTGTCGTCAAGGTACATGGCATGCACGTAGCTGCCTTCCTGCACCTTGCCCGATGGCGTCGTGAAGCGCACCGGAATGACCTGCCCGGTTTCCGTATAGTCGCCGAAGCCAGTTGAATCCGGCATGCGGATGAATTCATAGGCGACGGTGTCGCCGATCACTTCCAGCGGCTCCGGCACGACGGCGCGAAGGGTCTCCGGATCGGTCCGGTAGTGGATGACGACAAATTCGCGGTTGTAGAACTTGTAGGGTGGCCTCGGATAGGCCGGATTGTTGAGCGGCATCGCGAAGGCATTTTCGCGGACTGCGGCGATCTTCATGGTCGTGCTCTTCTCTTTGGGTGAAATCTCAATCGAAGTCGAAAATGGCGACGCCGTCCGGCGTGCCGGGCCGCTGCAGCACCTCGGGGTGGCGCAATGTTTGAAGGGCGTCGTTGTAGCCGGAGGCCCAGTGCTCCTCCATCGTCAGCCGGGAGAACTCGTAATCCTTGGAGCTCGCTTCGTATTTCTTGGCGCGATATATGAGCTGGACGATGTTGTAGACCTTCTCGTCGGCCTGATCGACGAGAAGCTTGATCTCCGGATCGGCTTGCAGCAGGGCGTCCTGCGGGACGAGCTCCACGAGATGGCCGAGTGCGCGGCGCAGCCGCTGCTGCGTCCTGAAATGGTCGGTCGCCGCGCGCGTGCGGCTCGAGAAGCGGATATCCTTCTGCCGTAGTTCGATTCCGAGCAGGTCACGCGGGAACTCGCCATTCGCGCTCCAGAGGTCAACCTGAAAGGCCAGCGTGTCCTGGCGCGGCGCGTTATCGAGGACCCATTGCAGCGGCGTGTTCGAGATAAGGCCGCCGTCCCAGTAACACTCGCCGTCGATCCTCGTCGCCGGGAAGCCAGGCGGCAGGGAGCCGCTCGCCATGATATGTTCGGGGCGGATATTGTGGGTCGTAGTGTCGAAATACTCGAAGTTGCCGGTGCGCACGTTGACGGCGCCGACGCTGAAACGCATGGCCCCTGTATTGATGCGGTCAAAGTCCACCAGCCGTTCCAGCGTCGCCTTCAGCGGTGCGACGTCGTAGAAGCTTTCCGCCTCGATGCTGCCGGCGGATGAAAAGAAAGGTGGCGCCGGACGTGGCGTGAAGAAGCCTGCGGCGCCGTCCATAAGGGTGGCGAAGGCATGTGCCTGATTGAGCAGGCCACGCGCGAAATCACCCTGGAGCCCCATCGCCCCTAGCATCGCCGAAAACAGAGTGGGAAACCCGTGAGCCGGGGCGGTTACCGTCTCCCAGAAGCTCCTGAGCGCCTCCACTCGTCTTTCGGGCGGATTGCCGGCGATCAGAGCGCTGTTGATGGCACCGATGGAGATGCCGGCGACCCAGTCAGGATGCAGACCGGCTTCGGCCAGTGCTTGATAGACGCCGGCCTGATATGAACCGAGCGCCCCTCCGCCTTGCAACAACAGCGCGATACGCTCGAATGGCGGACGCTCCGCCATGCGGTGCCTCTTGTTTTTGACGGGATGTTGAGCGGCCATCAATGTACCTTTTTTATTGTAGCGTCCGTAGGCGCCGATCGCGTGCTCGTATTGCGCCGAAATAGCAGACGGAACGGGCGCGCCAGATGTTGACAACGCCCACTTAAAGATTAGAGTAGACAATGTCAACATCGCGCAGTCAAAAATGTTGACACGAGCAACTTAAAAACCTAATGGACGAATATGACCAAAGATATTTCCACCACAGAGCAGCGCCCGTATCATCATGGCGACCTGCACAGGGCGATCGTAGAGGCCGCACTCGATGTCCTCAGCGAATCCCAGAGCACGGAATTTTCGCTGCGGGAGCTCGCCCGACGAGCGGGCGTCAGTCACAACGCCCCCTACAAACACTTCGCCGACAAGCGCGAATTGCTGGCCGCCGTCTCGGCAGTCGGATTTGAGCTCCTTGCGAAGCGGATGGCCGATGCGACGAAGGAACTCGACAGTCCGCGCGAGCGGCTGGCAGCTATAGCGCGCGCTTACGTTTGCGGCGGCGTCAACAATCCAGCGCTCTACAGATTGATGTTCGGCGGCTACCTTGGTGGCCAGGACAATGGGCGCCCTGCGATCGAAAGAACTGCGGCCTACAGCATGAAAGCCGTTGTGGTAGAGGCGATATGCGACGGCGCTCTTGGGCGCCTCATTCCCAACACCGCGGCAAACACGCGTATGATCGATGGTGCCATTCTAATATTCTGGTCGCAAATGCATGGACTGACCTTGCTGCTGGTAGACAGCCTCGTCGGCCCCAGCGGCAAGATTGAAGAGCTGAGCGAGGGCGTGTTGCAAGGCATGCTCGACGGATTGTCGAATTGTATCCCGGAAATACCAGTCGGCGTGTGGGTGGGGCCTCCGCCTGCCGAGTAGAACCTCCCAAGCCTCGCGCTGGTAAACCTTTGAATTTTTGACCAGCACGCCTGGGCATTGGGGCTGGTCGGCGATCCGCCCTGTTACTTACGTGTCGCGCGCCGGCTCGTTCCGAGAGGAGAACCTCATGGACGCATACATTTCTGCTCTGATGGGGCTCGCCGGCATCGCGATTGGCAGCCTGACCTCGTTTGCCACCACCTGGATGACGCATCGATCACAGGTGAAGGAAAAACAACGCGAGGCCGAGGCTGCCAAACGCGAAAAGCTGTTTTCGGATTTCATCGCTGAAGCCACGCGGCTTTACGGTGACGCAATAAGCCACCAGAAGGACGATGTTTCCGACCTCGTGCTGCTTTATGCACTGGTCGCCCAGATGCGTCTGATTTCATCCCGTCCGGTCGTGGATGCAGCCGAGCTGGCGATGGTAAGGATCGTCGAAACCTATTTGACGCCCAATCGCTCGCTCTCCGAAATCCGGGATCTTGCCCGTTCCGGCGCGATGAACTTTCTCCTCGATTTTGGTGAGGCTTGCCGGGCAGAATTGGCGACAGGGCGCCTGTCTACCCGACGGTAGGATTTTAGGGAAATCACCAGCAAAGCGGCCGCCATCCCCCTTCATGCTGGACGGCTATTCCAACCGCGGAACCGTCCTCGTGGTCTTTTCCGCGGTAGTCGATCGGGACATGGCCGAGTTCATCGCAGCGGAAGGCACGACCGAGCCACCGAAGGCCAGCCCTTCGGTGGACACCATCGCCCGCATGACGGCAGCTGCCAATGCCTACGGGATCACCATTCTCGCGGCCTAGCGGAGCGCAAGCACCGCGGACGGAAGCTATGTTTGGGAGGTTGCCTAATCGGTCATCGGCCCGCCGGAGTGTCCGGTACATCGATAACCTTCATTTCGTTCCCGTTCAGCACAACGGCAGTCGGCATGGAAAGACTTCGCCAGAACGCCAGCGGATCGACCCTGAGAACCCGAGCAGCGTAGATCGACATGGCAGTGCCATGTGTTACGATCATTAAGTCGCCACTCGGTTGGGCCCTTCTCGCTCGGGCCACGGCTTGGTCCATTCTGTTGAAAACCGCATCCGCGCTTTCGTCGCCAAATGTGAGCTGGTGAGGATGCTCTAGCAGTCTGGTGATGCCTGCTTCAAAATCAGTTCGCGCAAGATATCCCACCTTGGATCGGCCGTGTTCCCGCAAGTCGGAATCAAGGCAAACGGGCAGAGCCAGACGATCAGCAATCAAGGCAGCGGTTTGATGCGCTTTCATTTCAGGACTGCTGAATATTTCCTTTACGCGGAAGCCGGAGAGGTATTTTGCCAACTCGATCGCGGCTGCCTTACCAGCCACACTAAGGCTCCAGTCGATGGACGGCGTATCCCCTTCAATGGAAGGGATACTGTGACGAACGAGAACGATCCGAGATTCCATGATTCCGATACCGATTCGTCGTTAATTGGCGGCAGGTTGGTGTAATTACCTTCTCAGTCGCTCAGTCGGTCGATCAATTCGTCAACAGCCGCTTCCACCGTTTTCAAAGCCGTATCGATGAGGATTGCATCGTGCCATTCGTCATAGGCTCTTTCGGAAGTCTCTTGCCATGTCGGCTTCACGAGACCTTCGACGTCAGTGAGGCGCGTTTCGACACGGTTGCGGTGCTCGGCTTTGTCCGAGCAAATGACCTCGACCTCCGCCGCCATCACCCCAGCCGCTTGTGCGACCGAAAGCCACGCCGACCGGGTTATCCGAAGTGGGTTGACGGAGTCGGCAATGACAGTCCTGCCAAGGGTCAGATTGTCTCCGGCAATA
Organism: Rhizobium sp. 01N447_2; assembly: GCF_056399245.1. NCBI lineage: Bacteria > Pseudomonadati > Pseudomonadota > Alphaproteobacteria > Hyphomicrobiales > Rhizobiaceae > Rhizobium > Rhizobium sp. 01N447_2. Next base: position 3,935 of record NZ_JBFTQY010000078.1, on the reverse strand, counting down.
CCGTAAGCCACGATATAGCCTGCAGGCCCGGCATCATCGGCTATTCCGGAAGCGCGGATTGCTTGYTCGATGGTATCGACGCGCACATGGACCGCATTCAACCGCTCGGCCAAAGCGCGGGCAATCGTCGTCTTTCCACTGCCAGGCAGACCGCCAAAGATAATGAGCATCGTGACCTCGGCGTTGGTTGCAGAAGCTCCACGAGAAAGTCAGATCAGCTCGCGGTCGCGCAATACTTCACCATTAAGGCCCGGTTCGCAATTCCTTAGTCAGCACCGGGTTATCACCACCGGCCTCAACGGCGGTCCACCCGAGCGCGCCGTAGAATCCGACGGCGTCTCGCGCCGCATTCACAACCAATCTCTCGACCCCGTGTTGTGATGCGAATTTTTCGAGGCCCGTCATGAGCATCCGCCCGTACCCTTTTCCCTGGCATTCCGTCCTGATCGCGACGGTTCGCACACACGCCGCCGCATCGTCCATCAGATCGAGGCGAGCCGCACCCACTGGCGTATTTTCAAGCAGAAGCAGCAAAGGGAAATACCCATCCCTTCGATCATCGGGATGGCTCGCATCATAGCCAATCAACCCGCGGGCCTCGAAAAGGACAGCGCGGCGGATGTCGTGGTAGGCGTTCCAGTGTTCATCCGCAGACACCTGGACGACTATCCAGGCGTCTTCGCCCTCGTCATTCGGAAATCTGGGCTCGTTCATCGATGGCCTCGACGATGCTCGTGGACAACCGGCCGGTAAAATCGGTGACGGCCTCACGGCTCGATAACAGGAATTTCGGACGGGAAAAGACCGAGAACAATCGCGCGTGCGTCTCGAAAGAGTTCCAGTTGTTCATTCTACTCCGGTATTCGGCCACCCACTTCAAAAGGCCATCGAACTGAGTTTGGGACTCGCCGCCCTGGATGCCTCGCAGCTTGATGTTGGCGATGCATTCTTCCTCCGGCAGATCAATCCAGATCAGGGTCGTCGTGCGGTTGAGGACCATGTTCGCCAGCTGCCCGTAAACGCCCTCCATGACCCAGGCATCGCGCTCGGCCGCCGCCTTGACCATCTCGTCCCGCAACGCTCTGTCGCGATCGATGCCGTAGCGCCCCGGCTCCCAATGCATGTCATCAAGGTGGACAACCGGATGGTGAAGCTGCTCAGCGATACGACAGGCGAGCCATGTTTTACCCGCGCCGCCATTGCCCATGATGAGCATGCGGTCAAAGGCGGCTGAGGGATTGGGAAACGTCATCGGCAACTCCGAGGACTTTGCGCTGATGCTGGTTTGTGTGACCTTAGCGCGAGATATTGAATGCTTTCAAATCAAAATTGAGCGCGCGCCATCCTTGCAGCTGTGGCCGCTTGAGGAAAACAATGCTTGCCGCCTTCGAGGGCGCGTGTGGCGCGGCGCTCAGCAGCGTCGCGCGCCAAATGTCCTAGAACTCTTCCCAGTTGCCCTCGGTCGAAGCCGGTGCGGCTGAGGTGCCGAAGGCGGCTGCGAGCTTGCCGCCGAGTGCGCGCGCCGGCGAGGGAGCGGGCCTGGCATGGTCGGTGGCTGAGGCGGGAACCGGCCTGCGCGCCGCAAGCGTCGCCGCGACCGGGCGTGCCAACGGCCTGGCAATCGTCCGGGCGGCAGGAGCCGCGTTGGCCGTCTGGCCGAGATTGAACTGTGCCAGACGCTCCGAAAGGGCAGACACTTCCGTCACCAGCGTGTGCGAGGCGGCATTCGATTCCTCGACCATTGCGGCATTCTTCTGGGTCGACTGGTCCATCTGGTTGACCGCCGTGTTGATCTCCAGGAGGCCCGTCGACTGTTCACGGGCGGCCTGGACGACTGCCTGGACGTTGCTGTTGATCTGCTGGACTTCGGCAACGATCGCCTGCAGCGCCTTGCCGGTCTGGCCGACGAGATCGACGCCACGCTTGACCTGGTCGCCGGACGAGGTGATCAGCGCCTTGATCTCCTTGGCGGCCGTCGCTGAACGTTGCGCGAGTTCACGCACTTCCTGTGCGACGACGGCAAAGCCCTTGCCGGCCTCCCCCGCACGTGCTGCCTCAACGCCTGCATTGAGGGCCAGCAGGTTGGTCTGGAAGGCAATATCATCGATCACGCCGATGATGTTGGAGATCGACTGCGACGATTGCTCGATGCCGGTCATGGCGTCAACGGCATTGCGCACGACCTCACCAGACTTTTCTGCACCATCCTTGGTGCGGCTGACGAGCGTTCCCGCCTCCTCGGCGCGAAGGGTGGAGTCCTTGACCGAGGTGGTGATCTGCTCGAGTGCTGCGGCAGTCTCCTCGACGGAAGCGGCCTGCTGTTCGGTGCGGCGGGCGAGATCGTCGGCGCCGGAGCGGATTTCCTCCGAACCGGCCTGAATGACGGCAGCGTTTTCGGAGAAAGAAATCAGGGCTGCCTGGAGCTTTTCGACAGACGCATTGAAATCGACGCGGATTTCGTCAAGGGAGTCGGTGAATGGCTTTTCCAGCCGGACGGTCATATCTCCATTGGAAAGGCTGGCCAGTCCGTTGCCGAGTTCGCTGACCGCGAACTTGATCGAATCCTCACGGGCGGCATGGAGGACGGAACGTTCCTGTCGTTCGATCTCTTCGCGGGACCGGGAGCTTTCCGCATCCGTTTCCAGCTTGATCTTCTGGCGATTGCTTTCCAGCAGGATGGCGAGGGAACGTGAGAGGTCGCCGATTTCGTCCTTCGCATTCTTGTCGCTCAGTTGCACGTCGAGCTGGCCATGGGCGATGCGATCGGTCTCGGCAATCACGCCCTCTATGCGGCGGATGAATTTGCGGGCAATGAGCCAGCCTGCGAGACCGAGCAGGAGGGCAGCGATGGCGGTGATCGCAACGGCGCTCCATGCCATGTTGTTGAGTTGGGCAAAGACGGTGGATTTAGGCACCGAAACGACGGCATACCAGTTCAGGTCAGCCGTGAGCTTTACCGGATAGGCGACCGAGAAATAGGTCTGGCCGTCCGGGCCTGCGATCTCCTGCTCGACGCCGGGCTTGGCGATCAACTGATCCCAGCCGGCCGTGAGATCACCGCCGTCCTTGATATTCTTGCCTGCGAGCTCGGCGGAGGGATGGCTGATGATGCTGCCGGCGCCTGTCACGAGGCTGAGATAGCCGGCCTCCATCGGGTGGACTGCCGAGATCGCCTTGTTGGCGTCGTCGAGCGAAATGTCCATGCCGGCGACGCCCAGCGCCTTGCCGTCGACCATGATCGGCTTGGCGACCGAGGTCATCAGCACGTCCTTGCCGTCGACCGCGTAGACATAGGGTTCGATGACGACGGTCTTTTTCTGGGTAAAGGGAAGCTGGTAGTAGTCTCCGGCGCCCGACACGCCATAATCGACCAGCGGCGTGTGCTGGATCTTGTCGCCACTCCTGACCCAGTAAGGCACGTAGCGGCCGGTCGTGTCGTGGCCGTCCTTGCCGACGAAATCCTTGTCCTTGCCGTCGAAGGCATTCGGTTCCCAACCGGTCCAAACACCGAGCGCCATCGAATTATCCTGCAGCATGTTCTTCAGCAGGTCGTCGGCGGTCGCACGATTGGAATTTCCGCCTTCCTTCATCGTCGACAGCGACGTTTCCAACGCATTGACGATGCCGAGCGCCACGCTCATGGATTTCTCGACGCTAAGCGCGTTGGTGGCAGCGATCTGGAGCATCTGATCGAGGCTCGATTTGCGCATATCGTTATAGGCGATGTAAAAAAGAACGCTCGATGCCGCGATCGTCGCGACGACACCGCAGGCTGCCACGGAAAAAATGTTGCGTCCGGTAGCCGATTTGAACTGCATGCGCTTACCTCCTCGAACGGGCAGGTCATCGATCGCGCACCGATCTATTCCGTCCCGGCTTCCCCCTGACCGAGAACTGATTTCGAGACGTGCCTGCACTTCGAGACGTGCCTGCAC